>WTIY01000114.1:0-7899 GCA_011525065.1 Flavobacteriales bacterium | reverse complement strand
GTAAACTCGTTACGAAGGCGCTTGTACTGTCCGAACAAGTAACCGATTTCACGACTTCCTACCCCAATGTCACCAGCAGGGACATCGGTATTTCGGCCGATATGGCGCGCAAGCTCAGTCATAAAGCTTTGGCAAAACCGCATGACTTCAGCATCAGACTTTCCTTTAGGGTCAAAATCACTTCCTCCCTTTCCGCCGCCCAAGGGCAAAGTCGTCAAGCTGTTTTTAAACATTTGCTCAAAGCCTAAGAACTTTAATATGCTCAAATTAACTGTGGGGTGAAATCTCAAGCCCCCTTTATAGGGTCCGATGGCAGAATTGAATTGAACCCGATAGCCTCGATTAACCTGAATTTTACCTTGATCATCGGTCCATGGAACACGAAAAATTATGGTTCTCTCGGGCTCGACCATGCGCTCCAATAATTGATGGCCTTGGTATTTGGGATTGGCTTCAATAAATGGGATGACCGTCTCGGCCACCTCAGTCACCGCCTGCATGAATTCAGGCTCATTAGGATTTCTTTCTGCGATGCGCGAAATAAAATCTTGAATCGATTGTTTCACAAAAAAAGAATTAGAATTAGGTAATCGCTATGAAGTTTTGATTATTTGACAATCAATCTTGATTTTTCAAGGCTGTTTTTGCGAAATTGTCAAAAATCGGTTGTTTAATTTTTGGTTTATGCAAATATAAATCACTTCTGCTGATCTCTGCACATTTTTTTGTAAAAACAGTCGAGTTTTGACCGACATTGTCATAAGTGATGTTTTTATATCTTTGGTCTAGAGCTCAATCCCAGTCTGATGAACCAACCGCAAAAACTTATTGTCCTTCTGACACTCATTTTGGCCTGGCCCCAAGCCTATGGCCAAAGAGACGGGGGAGTTGGGGGTTTACCGATTGCGTTTTCCAATGAACTCGGGATCACTGTGGGCCCTGTGGCCTTTTACGGAGACTACGGACAACGAGGAAATTTCGCGACCAATATAGGGAACACCGGCTGGGGGTTTGCGGTGGCTCACTACTTGAATTTTGCTTATCGTGCAGACTGTCAGTGTTATAACCCTAATACTTATTTCAACGATCGCTTCAAAGTTCGGACTGAGTTGACCTTGCACAAAACTAACTTTCAGCACTACGGACAATGGGTGGGTCCTGAAGCAGTCTCATTTACCGCCGATCAGTTGCGGGCCATGAAAGGATCCAGCACCGTTCTGGATGTGGGCATTCAACTCGAGTATTACCTTTGGAGCATCAGAGACTTTATGGCGCAGGACACCAGTTGGGCCCCCTACTTCGCAGCTGGCTTGCATTGGGTCGGTTTTGACCCCTATGCCTACAGTGATTTTGGAAATCTCAATACGCCCATCACGACTCCGGACAAATATTACTACGGCTTTCAACAAGCCGGGGGTTCTACTTGGAGCATTGTAACCAGTGCCGGAACGCGCTATAAAATCAGTAAATCTGTAGATTTTTTGATGGATTGGCGCTGGCAGTATTACTTTTCAAATTGGGTCGACGGCTTGAATCCACAATTGGAATATAACACGCAAGCACTTGGATTAGGCAACGGTGTTCCCGTTCCTGAAAATAAAGCCAATGATTGGATTTTTTGGATCAATTTTGGCGGAGTCTTCTACTTGAATTAGCCCAAGGCTTGAGCCAAATCCTGAATGAGGTCGTCAGCGTCCTCAATTCCAACACTCAGTCGAATCAAAGCATCCACGACGCCCGTTTTCTCACGTTCCTCTTTAGGGATACTGGCATGGGTCATGCTCGCAGGATGACCCGCTAAGCTCTCGACCCCACCAAGACTTTCGGCCAAAGTGAAGACCTTCAATTTTTCAACGATAGAAATGGCCTTCTGGTAATCGTCTCCTTTGGTCACAAACGAAATCATCCCGCCAAAATCTCGCATTTGTGCACGGGCCACCTCGTGGTTCGGGTGATCGCTAAACCCTGGCCAATAAACGCGTTGCACAGCGGGGTGCTGACTTAAGCACTCTGCTACTGCCCTGCCATTTTCGCAATGACGTTGCATGCGCACATGAAGCGTTTTAATGCCACGCAGAACCAAAAAACTGTCTTGAGGCCCGCAGACTGCTCCGCTGGCGTTTTGGATAAAGTAAAGGCGTTCGGCCAGTTCAGGGTCTCTGACCACAAGAGCGCCCATGACCACATCGCTGTGTCCCCCCAAGTATTTCGTGGCGCTGTGCATGACCAAATCAGCCCCCAAGTTCAGGGGTTGTTGTAAATAAGGTGTCGCAAAGGTATTGTCTACGGCCAAAAGTAGACCGTGCTTGTTAGCAATGGCGGCACAAGCCTTAATGTCGACCACATTCATCATTGGATTGGTCGGCGTCTCCACCCAGATAAGTTTGGTCTTTTCATTGACACAGGCCTCAATTTTGGCAACCTCAGACATGCCCACAAAATGAAATTTAATGCCAAACTTCTCAAAGATCTTCGTAAACAGTCGATAGGTTCCACCATATAAATCATTGGTAGAAATCACCTCATCTCCCGGACTAAGCAATTTCATTACCGCATCAATGGCCGCTAAACCACTCCCAAAAGCCAAGCCATAATTACCCTCTTCAATGCTGGCAAAAGCCGCTTCAAGGGCCTCACGAGTCGGGTTGTGCGTGCGCGAATACTCAAAGCCCTTGTGGCCTCCTGGAGTGCTCTGTGCGTAGGTTGATGTTTGATAAATCGGTGGCATCACCGCTCCGTAGGCTGGGTCGTGTTTCTGGCCACCATGTATGGCTTTAGTATTAAATTTCATGCTAGGAGAATCTGTGCAGACAAAAGTAATGGATTCCCCTGTTAAAGAGAAAACAATTGTATTTTTATCGCGTGAAAATTCCATGGAAAATCTCAGGTTTAATTGGGCTCATCCTTTTTTTGTCATGCCGCGATAGGCCGGAGTATTCAGTGGTTACAAAACAAGTTCGCGCTAGCCAACTGGCCATATGTGATCAGCGAAGTTGTCCTGAAGTTTTGCTCAACTTCCCAAGATTTTCCGCTCGAGACTCTGTGCTTAGCCAAAGGTTAAATCGACTCACGGACAGCCTTATTCTGACCGAATTATACTTGGGCAGTGATCAAGCAGATCTGTCCTTGAGTTTGAATCAAGCCCTAACACAATACCTGTGGCTGGCTTTAGACTACAGAACGCAACTCCAAGCTGAAAATACTTATCGCGCCACCTTAATCCTCGAGACTAGGCGCGAAAATGACAGTATTCTAAGTCTGGTCATGTCCGGTGAAATGCTGTTGCCGGCCCAAAATAAAAATCTGACAAAAACTTTGACTTTTAACCTTTTAACGCGCCATTTAATGGAGCCTTAAGGCCAAAAAAACATCATGAAGAAACTATTCTATTTAAGTAACTGTAGCACGTGTAAACGCATCATCAAAGGCTGGGATCTACCCCAAGAAGTCATCCTAAAAGACATAAAAACCGAGCCGCTTAATCTGAGTGACCTCAAAGAACTACACCAGCGTTCCGGCAGTTATCAGGCCCTTTTTAGTCGACGGGCAAAATTGTTTCACGAGCGTCAACTTGGGGCTGAAGATCTCGATGAATCTCGTTACAAGGCGTTGCTCTTGGAACACTATACTTTTCTCAAGCGTCCGGTTCTGATATGGGAGGATGAGATTTACATCGGTTCTTCCAAAGCCACCATTGAACAAGCCTATAAAACCCTGCACCCAGGTGATTGATTCTAGTCGGTCTAAACGAAATTTAGCGCTGTTGGCCGCTACAGGGGCGGGGCTCATTTATGGCATTAACCACACTGTGGCTAAAGGGCTGATGCCAGCAGTCATTGAGCCTCATGGGTTCATTTTACTGCGCGTGATCGGTGCGGCAATTGCCTTTAGCCTACTGACGCCCTTTGCCCCCAAAGAGCGTGTTGAAAAAAAAGATTGGGGATTGATCCTAATTTGTGCCTTTTTCGGCATGGCCTTGAACATGACCTCCTTTTTTAAAGGTTTGGCCTTATCCACTCCCATTAACTCTTCGGTGGTCATCACATTAGTGCCTGTAATTTTATTGGTTCTTGGTCGATTGTTTCTGAAGGAGCAGATCGTTTGGCAAAAAACCATTGGGATTTTTTTGGGACTCGGTGGAGCCTTAGGACTCATTTTTTTAGAGGTCCCCACACAGAACAATGCCCCAAACATTCCCCTTGGAAATTTTTATTTTGTTTTAAACGCCTTGTCGTATTCCATCTACCTCATTCTGGTCAAACCTTTAACGGCCAAATACCACGTCTTAACCCTGATGCGTTATTTCTTCCTGATTGCAGTACTACTCAATTTGCCGCTGGGGTATGATGAACTTATGGCGGTGGCCTGGGGGCAATTGGATTTATTGGTCCTGTCTCAACTGGGCTTCGTGGTTCTTGGGACAACTGTATTGACCTATCTGTTCAATATTTATGCCCTTAAACACCTCAGTCCATCCACTATTGGTGCCTTTATTTATCTTCAACCTGTGGTGGCCACTGTGGTTGCCTTATCGGTAGGGGCTGATCAGTTGACGCCACTTCGATGCTTGACGGCACTCATGATATTTATCGGGGTTTACCTCAGCAGTCAAAAGCGAATAAAAGCAGCCTAATGCTGCCCCTGAATTGATTAACTTTGTGTCTTTCAAAGCTCCCGAATGCCTCTGGTTCCTTCTGATTATTATCCTAAAAACTGGTTCAAAAACGGCCATTTTTCGACCATTTTTTCCGCTAAATTTAGATTTAATGCTGCGGTTAAATTCAAGCGTCAACGCCTCGAATTAAGCGATGGCGACTTCATAGATTTAGATTGGTCCTATGCTCGAGAAATGGGGCATGAGCCCAATCATCATGTGGTGATTTTACTGCACGGTCTAGAAGGAAATGCCCAACGTACTTACATCAGGGGTCAAGCCCAACAGCTTTTATCGGTCGGTTTTGATGTCTGCGCAATGAATTTCCGCGGGTGTTCAGGTGTCCCTAATCGAATGCTCCAAAGTTACAATGCGGGGCAAACTCAAGATCTAGATCAGGTCATTATCCATGTGAGTCATTTATATCAATATCAGAGAATTTTTGCCGTGGGATTCAGTCTTGGCGGTAGTCTACTGCTCAATTATCTCGGGCAAAAAATTGGACAGCACAACAAGATCTTTGCTGCAGCCGTTGTTTCGACTCCCTTGGATTTAAGCGCTTCAATCCAAAGGCTATCATCATGGGACAACCGCTTGTACCAGTGGGTCTTTTTATCCACCCTCAAGAAAAAATACCGCGAAAAACAACGGCAATTCCCCATGGCATTATCACTGGATGCCCCTAAAGCCATGAGAACACTAAAGGACTTTGACAATCTTTACACAGCACCCGTACACGGTTATTTAAACGCAGAGGATTATTACAATAAAAACAGTCCCATCAAACACCTTGAAAGGATCAATATCCCATTAAAAATCCTCAATGCATTAAACGACACATTTTTATCCAAAACTTGCATTCCAATTGACCTTGCGCAGCGCTCAAAAAACATTTATCTTGAGGCCCCAAAACATGGAGGTCATGTCGGGTTCTGTAACCCTAAAGGGGCCTATTACAACGAAAAAAGAATCGCACAATTTTTAATCAATACCTTGGATTAATCCAACAAAACAAAATGAAAAATCTAATCGCCTTTATCGTATTAACCACCATGCTCACGGCTTGTGGAGAAACAAAAAAAGAAGAAAAACCCGTACTGAAAATAGGGCAAACAACGCAAAACACTACAGCGCCAAAAGGAACAGCACTGGCCCTTACCGGTAACGACATGATGCAGTTTGACAAAAAGGAACTCACGGCAAAATCGGGAGAGAAAATTACCCTCACGTTTCGACATGTCGGTCAATTAGAAAAACGCGTCATGGGGCATAATTTTGTGCTTCTTGTTCCCGGGACAGACATCACCGGATTTGCCAGTGAAGCCGCTGCAGCAGGGGCCGATTCAGATTGGATTCCTAACGACGGTGCTCAAGTCATTGCGCACACAAAAATGCTCGGGGGTGGCCAAAGTGATGTGATCACCTTTGAGGCTCCACAGCCAGGAGTTTATGACTACATCTGTAGTTTTCCAGGTCACTCGGGCATGATGCGGGGCACACTCACCATTATCCCTTAAGACAATCCTGGCTCAATCAAAAATGCCCTTCCGATGGGAGGGGCATTTTTGATTTTTAAGACAGATCGCATTTCTTATAACGACATGACTTTACCATTGCCAGCTTCTGAACTTGGCAAAC
This sequence comes from Flavobacteriales bacterium, assembly GCA_011525065.1. Lineage (GTDB taxonomy): Bacteria > Bacteroidota > Bacteroidia > Flavobacteriales > Flavobacteriaceae > BACL21. The sequence goes on along the minus strand of WTIY01000114.1, from coordinate 1,607 downwards.
AGCCCTTGTAAACTCCAGGCACAGGGTCATACCACAAAAAGTCTTCACCGATTTGTTGGGTTTGCGTCCATGTCCAGATGGTCATGCTCCGAACTTCATGAATCAAGGCGTTGGCCATGGCGTCACTGGAAACGGTCGCTTCAGGGTCCGTTTTAAGAGACTCTAAATAGGTCCATACCTCACTGTTCCACGCCTGACCTTGTGCTTTGTCCGCTTTCAGATAATGTGCCAAAACTGCATCGTAAGTCTCGGTAGACGCACCGTCAAAATCCGTTTGATGATCGCGTTGCATGACTTCAGCCAGTGCAGCAAAACCCTTGCGGATGTTCTCTTGTCTGTTGGCCATGGAATAAGCCGTGAATTCATCTTCCAAAGCAGGCACTTGCTCCGCAGTAGGCAAGACTTGGTCCCAATAAAGACCAATAAACTCGTGCGCCCCTACATCAACAGCACCAGGCACATCAATGTCAGAGGGGATGATCAATCCCACCAATTCTTTTAGGGCTCCAGCCTCTGAAGCCGTCAAAAAACTTGGGGTATGCCCTGCCCCAGAGCCACAGCTCTGTAAAAGGCTAATGATTGTTGGGGTTGCTACCAAAGCTCCACCCCCCAATCCTAGATTCTTTAACGCTTGTCTTCTATTCATCACGATTCCGATTTAAGTTGTTCTACGGCATGATTCGCTGCTCTTGCAGTAAACGCCATATAAGTTAGTGAAGGGTTCACACAGCTTGCGCTGGTCATGAACGATCCGTCCGTACAGTACACATTTGGGACCGCATGGATTTGATTGTTTCCATTAAGCACAGAAGTTTTAGGGTCGCGTCCCATTCGGGCCGTCCCCATTTCATGGATGCCCAAACCAGGTGCGCCTGGATCATCCCATGGGCGGATGTTTTTATACCCCGCCATTTCGAGCATTTCCATGGCTTGCTGCACCATATCCTTACGCATTTCCCATTCGTTTTCCTTCCATTCAACATCAAAAGTAACGGTAGGTAAACCCCACTGATCCTTTTGCTCGTAGTCCAATTCCATTTTGTTTTCGTGGTAAGGCAAACACTCGCCAAAGCCCATCAAGGTCATGCTCCATTTTCCGGGACGACTGACTAAATCTTTAAGGTCCTTTCCGTAACCGATCTCAGCGATTTGGTCGCCATAGTTGCCTCTTGAAGCACCCCCTTGATAGCCATATCCGCGCAAGAAATTAGATTGGTCGGTCACCCCGCCAATATTCCTAAATCGTGGGATGTAAATCCCATTTGGTCGTCGACCTTTGAAATATTGATCCTCAAATCCTTCCACTTCGGCAAAAGCCCCCGCCTTAAAGTGGTGATCCATGATGTTGTGCCCAACTTCACCTGAGTCGTTACCCATTCCGTTTGGAAAGCGTTCGCTTTTGGATTGGAGCAATATGCTCGCTGTTGCGATGGCTGAGGCACAAAGGAATATAACTTTAGCATTGAACACTAAATTTTCCCCAGTTTCGCTATCGATCACACGCACCCCAGACGCACGCTGTGTTTCGGGATCGTAAATGACTTCATGCACAATAGAATTTGGCCTTAGGGTCATGTTTCCAGTGCGCTCTGCTGCGGGTAGGGTCG
>WTIY01000092.1 GCA_011525065.1 Flavobacteriales bacterium | reverse complement strand
ATTACCCTTATCGTAGTGATTAATCCAAGCCTCGTAGCGTTCATTGAGTCGGCTCAGGTAATCAATGCTGATAGAATTTTCGTATTCTCGCCCCCTTTTGTGAATTTGATTTACCAAATTCGGAATAGAACTTCTGAGATAAATTAATAAATCAGGCCCCTTGGTAACACTTTCCATCAAATCAAATAATGACTTGTAATTCTCAAAGTCTCGATTGGTCATCAGACCCATGGCGTGCAAGTTGGGGGCAAAGATATGGGCGTCCTCGTAAATGGTTCTGTCCTGAATGACGTCTTTTCCACTTTCTCTGATGTCGAGAATTTGACGAAAACGACTGTTTAAAAAATAGATTTGTAGATTGAAGGACCAGCGTTCCATTTGGTTGTAAAAATCATCCAAGTAAGGATTTTGCTCGACCTCTTCATAATGAGGTTTCCACTTGTAGTGCTTAGAGAGCAAACCGGTCAAAGTGGTTTTGCCGGAACCGATATTTCCTGCTACTGCAACATGCATTGCACCTATTTTTTTTAAGGATTGAGCGCAAAGCGCCGAACGACTTTATTGACGTAAATATAAAGGAAATCTTCCCTTAGCTGCAAACCGTTTATCTGATTTTCTGGCTGTATTTCGGGGAAAATTAAGTGCTGCTTTGACTGAAGGTCAAAAATGGCATTATTCAGCTGAATCAATTGGTGTTTATCGTTGTAATCCACCAGTCTTCCCTCTTGGATCGGCTGTCGTTTTAGAAAGGTGCCGTATAAACTTATTTGGATGAGTTCACCAGTGGTTTGAGCCATGCAGTTGTTAAATCGGCACTTGAGGTTGATCAGATCAGTTATGGGTTGGCTTTGAAACAAAGGGCGATTGTTTTGGGTGTCGTAGACCCACAAGGTCTGACTGTTTTGATCCATGAGCCAAAGCCGATTGCTTCCGGCATTAAATACCCACTGAATGGTTGGAAAGGCATCAATTTGGTTAAAATCAATACGTCTTTTTTCGTTGAGCCGGTTGTCTAAAAAAACTACCGTATTGGTTTCTCGATAAAAAATGAGTACGGTCAGTGGATTTTGAATGTCCACTGAGCTAATGGGGCCTAACATTAATTCTTGAAACTCAAACTCCCCGTTTTCAGCCGATTTGAATAAGGTGTTTTGCGTGATTCCGTAAAGCGCCCCGTAAGTGTCGTAGCCTACAAAGCGTTCAAGCTCGAAGACCTTAGCGGGCTGATCTTGAAAAAGCTCAAGTGAATCTAATGGTTGGGCATTTATGCCTTCCCTTTGAGCCATTAAAGGACTCGCTGCCCAAATCAAAAGGGCAAGCGTTAATATGGTGATGCGGGCATGCATGGTGCTTCCAAGGTACAAAAGATTAGCCGCTTAATTGGGAGTTAATTAACACCAATCAAAAAACTATTTAAGTAATTTTCAACCGGAAATAAACCTTATCTTCTAAAAAGAGTCCAAAAAAAGCCTGACTTCCCAGGTCTTATTAAAATAGAGTCAATCCAATCCTATGAAAAAATACTTAATTATTCTTGTCTGCTTCATGTCGATTTCGTGGATTCAGGCACAAAATTTTTCGGGTCAAGCCTACTATCAATCCAAAACTACCGTTGACCTAGATAATTTTGGTCGTGGCGGGATGAGTGAGGACATGAAAAAACAAATCATGGCTCGTATGAAGTCCTTTTTGGAGAAAACTTATGTACTGACCTTTGATGGCAGTGAATCGGTTTATGAACAGGAGGCCTCTCTTGATGTGGCTACTCAAGGAAGAGGCTGGGGCATGATGATGGCCAGCGCTGCTCCCGGCATCGAGTACAAAAACCTAGAGGAAGGTTCTTTAGTCCAAGCGCATGAATTTTTTGGCAAGTCATTTTTGATTAAAGATGAGATTCCTGCCTTGGAATGGGAGGTCACTAATGAAACCAAAATGATCGGGGCTTATTTAGCCATAAAGGCGAGAGCGGTAAAACAGGTTAAGGCCAACGATTTTAGTATGATGCGCCGGGGCAATCGACGAAATCAAAAATCGGATCAAGGCGTTGAAAAATCGAAAAATACCCAAAAAACAGGACCAGATGGAGTCCAGGTCGCTAAGAGTGACAGCCTGAGCAGAGATCCAATCGACCAGATTGAACTGCCCAAAACCATTGAGGTAACGGCTTGGTTTACCCCACAAATCCCTCTCGGTCACGGGCCAGGAGAGTACGCAGGGCTGCCGGGATTAATTTTAGAACTCAATGCCGATCGAACCACTTTACTCTGTTCGAAAATCGTCATGAACCCGAAGAGTTTACCCGAGATAGAAGCACCGACTAAAGGAACTGTTGTCACTCAAGCAGAATTTGAAGACATTGTGACAAAAAAGACTCAAGAAATGCGTGAAAATTGGCGCAATCGAGCCGGGCGTCGCGGACGCGGGAAATAAGCCTTGAGCCATGGCCGTGAAATCATTACTTCACAAATTCGAATTTAGTTCTATGCCAGCAAACACATTGTTTGGGTCCTTTGGGCTCGCGCGAACTGCCGTCTTTTTCTTTTTACTGTGCACCGGTAATTTGATGGCTCAGGAGATCCAATTGCGTGGGGTAGTCAGTGACAGCATTGGCCCTTTGGGTTTTGCTAATGTCATTGCTATGGACTCGGAGTCGGGTAATTTGGCGGCTTATTCCATTACCAATAACGAAGGGCGCTATGCCTTGAAACTTTCTGACGACCGTACCTATGTGTTGCGCGCCAGTTTTTTGGGTTACGAAACTCAAGAGAAACAACTCGATTTGACCTCAGAAAACACCCCATCTGAACTTGACTTTATTTTGAAGGCTGAAACAGCACAACTGGACGGCGTTGAATTGGTCTATGAGATGCCGGTTACGGTAAAAGGGGATACGATTGTTTACAATGCGGATTCCTTCAGTACGGGAAATGAGAAGAAATTGGGCGATTTGATGGAAAATCTCCCCGGGGTTGACATGAATGAAGACGGTGAAATTCAAGTTGAAGGAAAAACGGTTCAAAAGGTGATGGTTGAAGGCAAGGACTTCTTTGACGGAGATTCAAAACTGGCCACAAAAAACATACCGGCCAATGCAGTTGATAAAGTTGAAGTGCTGCGCAACTTCAGCGAGGTCAGCCAAATGCGAGGGGTCACCAATAATCAGGATAATGTTGCCATCAACATCAAACTCAAAGAAGGGAAAAAGAACTTTTGGTTTGGCGAAGTCACGGCGGGAAGCGGTTTAGACGCTGACCCACGTTATCTCATGCATCCGAAACTGTTTTACTACAATCCGAAATACAGTTTGAATTTCATTACGGATTTAAATGATATTGGCG
>WTIY01000211.1 GCA_011525065.1 Flavobacteriales bacterium | reverse complement strand
AGTCCAGCATGTTCCACCCAATATTTGAAAAAGCGATAATGAGGAAAGCCCTCATCTAAATCTGGTGTGAGGACGCCCTGAGCGGTTCCCGCTAAAACCCAAAACACGAGAATTTCATACATCCAGTATTTTCTCATAAATGCAAAAATCGGTAAGGTGAGGGCTAAGAAATTACACAGGTGGAGCGGCAGGTCCTTCTGTATGTCAAATGGCCCCACAAACACCTTAATGGCGGTATAACTCAGGATGCTCAACGAAATAACACAAGAGAGAACGAGACCGATTCGGTGTTGCATTTTTGGACTGCTTACGCGTCCCCATCGAATGAGCCCATAACCGACAGCTGTAAAAAACAAGATGGCCAACCAATGCTGGGTTCCCAATAAAGTAAAATCATTATTTGGCGTAAAAAATCTTGAATCCATGGGTCTGTGTCAGAAACCAAGATACTGAAATGATTTTATTTAATTTCTGATTCAGGACTAAATTAAGATCGCTGTCTGGCCAGTAAGGTATTCTGCAGCAACATGGCAATGGTCATAGGACCCACACCACCCGGCACAGGAGTAATATAGGACGCCTTCTCACTGACCTCAGCGAAGTCAACGTCACCGGTGATGACGTATCCCTTAGCAGCATTTGCATCAGGAACTCGAGTGATGCCGACATCGATGATGACAACCCCTTTCTTGACCATGTCTGCCGTTAGAAAATTAGGAACACCTAGCGCAGAAATGACAATATCTGCCTCACGCGTATAGTGCGCTAAATCCTTAGTTCGGCTATGGGTTAGGGTTACTGTACTGTCCCCAGGCTGACCTTTTCGGCTCATGAGTATGCTCATTGGGCGACCCACAATGTGACTCCTGCCGATCACAACCGTATGCTTGCCCGAGGTCTCGATATCGTATCGCTTGAGCAGTTCCATAATGCCAAAAGGGGTCGCTGGAATGAATGTTTCCATATCCAAAGCCAATTTGCCAAAATTCTCGGGATGAAATCCATCCACATCCTTTTTTGGATCCACTGCCAAGAGGATGGCTTGAGTGTCGATGTGTTTAGGTAAAGGCAACTGAACGATAAAGCCATCAATTTCGGCGTCTTGATTCAATTCTTGGATTTTGTTTAGCAAATCATCTTGAGTAATGTCGTCGGGTAATTGAATCAAGGTAGATTCAAATCCGACCCGGGCACAAGCTCTGACTTTACTCCCGACATAGGTTAGACTAGCGCCATCTTCGCCGACGATAACTGCCGCTAAATGCGGTGTTTTTTCACCCTTGGCCTTCATCTGGGCCACAGTAGTGGTGATTTCATCTTTAATGTCGTTGCTGATTTTTTTTCCGTCAAGTATTGTCATGAACTCGTATTATCGGGGCATTTGCCCCATCATTTGCATCATTTTTTTTCCGCCGCCACCCTGCATCATCTTCATCATCTTACTCATCTGGTCAAACTGTTTGATCAATTTGTTCACCTCTTGAATGTCCGTACCGCTTCCGCGGGCGATTCGCTTTTTACGACTCCCGTTTAAAATCTTTGGGTTGCTGCGTTCTTTTGGTGTCATACTCTGAATCATGGCTTCTATGTGCTTAAAGGCATCATCATCGATGTCGACTCCTTTGAGTGCTTTGCCCATCCCAGGAATCATCCCCATAAGGTCCTTCATGCTACCCATTTTTTTGACCTGTTGGATTTGGTTGAGGAAATCGTCAAAACCAAATTGATTTTTGGCAATTTTCTTTTGAATTTTTCGGGCTTCTTGCTCATCAAATTGCTCCTGAGCGCGTTCGACTAAAGAGACCACATCCCCCATCCCCAGAATACGATCCGCCATGCGGTCGGGGTGAAAGACATCGATGGCATCCATTTTCTCGCCAGTTCCGATAAATTTGATGGGTTTGTCCACAACAGATCTTATGGACAAGGCAGCACCCCCACGGGTATCTCCGTCGAGTTTTGTCAGTATCACCCCATCAAAATTCAGTCGGTCATTAAATGCCTTTGCGGTGTTAACGGCGTCCTGACCCGTCATTGCGTCCACCACAAACAGCGTTTCATTGGGTTTGATGGCCTGATGAATTTGCGCAATTTCATTCATCATGATTTCATCCACCGCCAAACGACCAGCAGTATCGACAATTACGGTATTCTGCCCATTGGCTTTGGCATGAGCGATAGCGGCTTGGGCGATTTTAACGGGATTCTTTTCTTCGGGGGCACTAAATACGGGCACCCCAATTTGATCCCCCACCACGTGCAATTGATCAATGGCCGCTGGACGGTAAACGTCGCAGGCCACCAGTAGCGGTTGTTTGCTTTTTTTAGTTTTTAAAAATTGAGCGAGCTTACCCGAGAATGTGGTTTTACCGCTACCTTGAAGTCCTGACATCAGAATGACCGTAGGCTGGCCCTGAAGACTGATCCCCTCTGTGGCACCCCCCATGAGCTCAGTAAGCTCATCTTTAACCAACTTCACCATGAGTTGTCCAGGCTGAAGAGTGGTCAACACATTTTGACCCAGAGCCTTTTGCTTTACGGTATTGGTAAATTCTTTAGCAATTTTAAAATTGACATCCGCATCGAGTAAGGCACGTCTTACCTCTTTCAGTGTCTCAGCTACATTGACCTCCGTAATGCTTCCATGACCCTTGAGGTTATGTAATGCTTTATCTAATTTTTCGCTTAAACTGTCGAACATAGTCTTTAAAAAAGGAAGTTCCAAAGATAATCATTGCGGACGCACTTTCAAAGCCCGAGTATCGCTAAATGGTTAGCATTAAAAACACGAAAAACCCGGCCAAAAGTCGGGTTTTTCGTTCGATAAAAAATCAAAGGGGGTTCTTCAGCTTATAAACGCTCAAAGGTCAAATAATCTGTGCCGCCATTACCACCGCTGATGTCAATGAGTTCAATTTTTGTCGCGCTGACCGAAATAAAGTCCCAGTCGTCATTCAAGTCCGCGAAGTCACTGGTCTCGGGTACATTAAAGTTCAAAATGAAATCATCGTCGTCACTTGAATTTCCATCATCATCACTGGAGGAATTGGAGCTATCGTCAAAAATATTCCAAGTGCCATTAACGGTCTGATTACTGTTTGAGGCGACCACGGTACCATCGGCATTAAATACGAAGGTGTATCCATTGAAGTCATTGGTTTGATCTTCACCAGAATCATTGAAGTAAGTGATCTGCCAATCTCCTTGCTCCATGATTTCTGCGGTCAAATCAGCACTGCTTGAGTTGTTGTTATCGTCATTACTGTCATCGCTAGAATCACAGGCCACGACAAATAGGCTCAATACGGCGATTAAAAAAATATTTGCTTTCATAAGGTTGTTTAATTAGAATACTTT
>WTIY01000140.1 GCA_011525065.1 Flavobacteriales bacterium | reverse complement strand
GATAAAGAATAAAAGAAATATCTTTGCAGACCTCAAATTCGGGATGTGGCGCAGTCTGGTAGCGTACACGCATGGGGTGCGTGGGGTCGCTGGTTCGAATCCAGTCATCCCGACAAAAGCTGGGCAGTTTTGCTCAGCTTTTTTCATTTATCAACGAAACATTTGGCCGTCCAATGCGTGCAGTGGTGTTTTGAGTTCGCTCATTTGCTGAACGCGAAACGGCGTATCAAAGGGAAGAGGAAGGCCCAAAATTTCCATTAGCGCTCGCGCCAGAAGGGGTTCATTTTCATCACCTAAAATCCCTAGATTGCTGAAGTCTTCACTGAGTTCAATGTCTGGATTCAAGCCGTTGTTGTAATCAGTGACCCCATTGGCGTTAAGTGTTTTAAAGACTAAAGGGAGCATGGCGTAACGATGACCCGTATTGGCTTGACTTCGGCTAAATTGAGGTGCGGGCCCATCGTAAAGCAAAAAAGAAGCCTGGTATTTACCCCGAGTTGGCAGGCCGATTTGAACGACATCGATATAAGGCTTTAGCCCATTAATAACGAGCTCGCTCGCTGAGGCACTGCTGCCGGAAGTCAATACATACACACGGGTTAGCCCCAGAGAATTTAAAGCCGAACCGTTTGCCAGACTGTTTACAAAGTATCCTGGCTCCGCGTATTCTGCCTGTCTATCTGTATTCCATTGTTCGGTATAAAATACCGCTCCCTGAAATTGCCCCGTAATCATTCCTGCCAGAGCGGTTGCGGTACGAACCGATCCACCGCCATTGTATCGCAGATCCAGGACGAGATCCGTTACCCCCTCAGTCATGAACTGACCAAAGGCCGCATTCAAATCATTGTCAAATTCATTTGTGAAACCATTGTACATGAGGTAACCCACAGTATGTCCGGGGTGCTGAAAAACGGCTATTTTGTGCACTGGATTCTCAGTCAATTGAGTTTTGGTCAGGGTTGATGTTTGGTTGAGTTGGACGATTTGTGTGCCATCAAATTCTGCCCAGCCCAAGGTGTAGGTGTCTGGCTCCAATAAGTCGCTGTAATTGCTTGTATTGAGCTGAATGCCATCCACACGATTAAAGACCATACCGCGCTCAATGCCTTGAATTTCGGCATCACTTCCCGGCAGGACATAACGCACATAACCAAAGATTCTCGTGTTGTCATTGGGGTAGTAAACCAGTCCGTATTCCATGCCGTTGCTCAAGGCAATGCCAGCCAGAGCATTTTCTAGCACTAGATAATCCTCCACCAGTAAACTAAAGGCATCATCACTGTAGGTCAAGGCATCAAAACAATCCTCGGGACTTTCAAAGCTGGCGAGATAGGTGTTTTTGTCCCCTTCATTGTCAAAGGCCGCATCACTGAGCATGGGGACCTGTTCTTTGTACAAGTAGAAATAATTTAAACCGCGCCAAATGAAATCATTGATCTGTAATGTGCTCGCTGGCTGGTCGACATCGTCTAAATCTTCAAAACAGGAGGTCATGACCAGTGCGCTGAGACTGAGCATCAACACAAAACGCCAGGATATTAATCTCAATGCGTTCATGAATCTAAACTTAAATACCCGTGTAATTTTGAGGATTGATGGCTTTGAGCTCTTCTTTGATGGCCGCGGATACCTCAAGTGAGTCAATGAATTCATGAATTGTGGCTTCACTCATGCCTTCGTTAGTTCTTGTTAACCCTTTTAGGGCCTCATAGGGATTGGGGTAGGCTTCTCTTCTGAGTACAGTTTGAATGGCCTCAGCCACTACCGCCCAATTGTTTTCCAAATCCTCATGGATTTTTTCTGGATTCAAAAGCAATTTGTCCAAACCTTTGACGGTGGATTGCACGGCAATAAGTGTATGACCAAAAGGCACCCCAACATTGCGCAACACTGTACTGTCGGTCAAATCACGCTGCAGTCGACTCACGGGCAGTTTGGCGGCCAAATGACTCAACAGGGCATTGGCAATCCCCAAGTTGCCTTCACTGTTTTCAAAATCAATTGGATTTACTTTATGTGGCATGGCTGAAGAGCCCACTTCCCCCGCTTTGATTTTTTGTTTAAAGTAATCCATCGAGATGTAGGTCCAAAAATCCCGATTCAAATCCAAAACAATTGTATTGATGCGCTCCATCAAGTGAAATAAGCCGGCCATGTGGTCGTAGTGTTCGATTTGTGTGGTAGGGAAGGAATGGTGTAAGTCCAGGACACCTTCCACAAAGTTTTTTCCAAAACCTTGCCAATCCACATCAGGATAAGCGACCTTGTGGGCGTTGTAATTTCCTGTTGCACCACCAAATTTGGCTGCATGACTCAGGTGATCAAAACCCTGGATTTGCTCTTCTAGACGGGTTACAAAAACTTTAATTTCTTTTCCGAGTCGAGTCGGTGAGGCCGCTTGACCATGTGTGCGCGCTAACATAGGGACTTCCTTCCACTGGTCGGCAAAATGCTGCAGACGATCGATCAGGATTTGTAATTCAGGGCGATATACGTTTTCAATGGCCTCTTTAATGCTTAACGGAATCGCTGTATTGTTGATGTCTTGAGAGGTCAATCCAAAATGGATGAATTCTTTGAATTCGCTAAGGCCAAGAGCGTCAAAGCGCTCCTTTATAAAATATTCTACTGCCTTTACATCGTGATTGGTGGTCTTTTCAATGTTTTTGATAGCTAAAGCATCCTGTGTATTGAATTTTAAATAAATGGCCCGTAGTGCATCTGTATGGCTCGAATCAAATCCCTTGAGTTGAGGTAAGGGTAGGGCCACTAGAGCCAAAAAATATTCAATTTCTACTCTGACGCGGTATTGTATCAGGGCAGCTTCTGAAAAAAAAGGTACGAGACTTTGAGTTTTTGACGCATAACGTCCATCGATGGGCGATATGGCTTGAAGACTGGTTTGTGACATCGTTTAGCGATTCAAAAAGCAAAGATAATCATCAATGGCGAGTTAGCCCACTGTGGTCTTAATTTTTTGTGCCTGAAACTGCAGGATAAAACCCATTATTTTTGGATGCTTTTGAGCACTTTTTTGGCACGGGATTGATAACCAGCACTGCGCTTTGGAAGGTTTTCAAGCAATAAACTGCTGAGTGGTTCCTGAATCCAAATTGCTCTCGAGCAGCAGTACGTCAGACAACTCATGGCATGTACCTCATTGGCCACAGGCTGCGGCGGATCCGTGATTAAAACGTCAAAACAATAGGAGACTAAAGTCTGAAACAAATCTTCATCAATGTGATCTAAGTTTTTTTTCTCATCGGCCAAATAAAGATGAAGCACATGGAGCAAAGCGCGCTGGGCTCCGCTCAGTTTAAACGCCTCCAAGTGCCGAATTACCTGATTCATATAAGGCGATAACAGTGTTAAATGAAGGGAGCCAAAAAGTTCAAATACATAGGCGCAAATCAACTGTTGTTTTGGCGGTGCGCTCAGCAAAAGATCCATGAACTCTGGAATACTTTCAGGGTGTGCTGCCAGCCAATTGGCAGAATGCTCACGGTTTTGTCGTGAAGCTTTATCAAATTTAATGGCGTCCCAAACTCCCTGTTTCATTGACCCAATTTAGTCATATTCTGGGATTGATTCAGCGCTTGAGATCAGCAATTGTAAAAAGCGATAATGCTGCGGGCACTTTGGTCAAATGAAAGTTTCAATATTTAGTAAATTGCGTTATGGAACCTGAATTGTTGCGTCATCTAGAAAGTTTTTTGACTCCGCGTAGACGCACCCTATTTGATAGGGTACTCTTGGAGCGTACCCGATGGCTCACGGTAGTAACCGAGGACGTTTATCAAATGCACAATACCAGTGCTGTAATGCGCAGCTGCGATGTATTTGGCATTCAGGATCTCCACGTGATCGAGAAGCGTTTTGGTAAGCGAGTCGATAAGGAAATAGCCATGGGCGCTCAAAAATGGGTAGACATTCATCGCCATAATGACGCACAAGGCTGTATCAAAACACTCAGGAATCAAGGCTATCAAATTGTAGCGACCAGCCCACGCTACGGGGAACAGTTATCCACTTTCGACCTCAGACAAAAATCGGCTTTGGTTTTTGGTACGGAGAAAAACGGAATTAGTCCTGAATTGATGCAAGAGGCCGATCGAACATTAACCATACCGATGCACGGGTTTACAGAGAGTTTAAACATATCAGTTTCTGCGGCCATTATATTGAATGATTTGGTGAGTAAACTCAGAATTGCCCCTGTGGATTGGACCTTGAGTGAACAGGAAAAATACGCCATAAAATGTCGTTGGACCAAGGCCTCCATAAAGGATGCAGCAGGCATTATTGAGCGATTTAAATCTAAGTCCAAATGAGTAAAGTCCCCATTAAGTTAGTTTTTGCTACCCATAATGCGAATAAATACAGAGAAGTTCGAGCCCAATTACCCAGTGAAATCGATCTCCTGTACTTGGCAGATTTAACGCACGAAGCACCCGTGGAGGAAACGGCTCAAAGCCTCCGAGGCAATGCGTTGTTGAAAATGGATGCCGTAGTTCAGACCACAGGGATGAATTGTTTTGCTGATGATACGGGTTTAGAGGTTATGGCCTTGAATGGTGCTCCTGGAGTGTACAGCGCCCGATATGCTGGTCCTAAGGCTAATGCTGAGGAAAATATGGCTAAATTGTTAAACTCCATGGTCGATTTAGAGGACCGGCGGGCCCAATTTCGCACAGTGATTGCGCTGAGCTGGAATGGCGTAACCCATTATTTTGAGGGCATTTGTTCGGGTCACATACTCAGACAGCCAAGAGGAATGGCAGGATTTGGTTATGATCCGATTTTTCAACCCCTAGGTCATGATCGGACTTTTGCGCAAATGACTTTGGCAGAAAAATCTGTGTTGAGCCATCGTGGATTGGCCATGAATCAGCTCATGGAATGGTTAAGAGACCATTTGAAATAAGCTCGAAGAATTCCGAGAATCCCATTTATTCCATGTACTTTTGCCCAAATTCCTCAGGGAGAGGAAGTGTTGTTTGTAAAGCTTTGGGTTAACTCGGGTCGTATGCTTTAAACAACACGCGAACGAGAAAAATCATTGAATGACAACATTTAAAACTCTGGGTTTGGAGGACGTCTTTCTTCAAGCCATTCAGGACATGGGTTTTGAAACCCCAAGTGAAGTCCAAGAAAAAACCATCCCCCTGCTTTTACAACAAGAGACCGATTTGGTCTCATTGGCACAAACCGGTACAGGTAAAACTGCTGCTTTTGGTTTTCCAATGCTTCAGAAAATTCGAGTAGAAAGCCGCGATACACAGGGGCTAATTTTATCTCCGACTCGGGAGCTATGTCTTCAAATAACTCAGGAGCTCAAGCTTTACGGAGCCCATCTAAAAGGCTTGAATGTGGTTGCGATTTATGGAGGGGCCAGCATTACCGATCAGGCCAAAAAAATCAAAAAGGGCGCTCAAATTATCGTCGCTACCCCAGGGCGTATGAAGGACATGATCGGTCGTGGCATGATTGATATTTCCAAAATAGAGTACTGTGTGCTCGATGAAGCCGATGAAATGCTCAACATGGGATTTTATGAGGACATTACAGAAATTTTATCTTATTCGCCAGAGGATAAGAATACATGGCTATTCAGCGCGACGATGCCAAAAGAAGTTGCCAAAATAGCTCAAGAATTCATGCACAATCCCCAGGAAGTAACCGTAGGGGCTAAAAATGTTGGGGCCAACAGCGTGACCCACGAATATTATCTTGTTGCTGCTCGTGATCGTTATCAGGCGCTCAAGCGACTGGCCGATGCGCATCCCGATATATTTTCTGTGATTTTCTGTCGCACCAAGCGAGATACACAAAAGGTCGCAGAAATGTTGATCGAAGACGGGTATAATGCGGCAGCCTTACACGGTGATTTAAGTCAAAATCAAAGGGATTTGGTGATGAAATCATTCCGCACCAGACAGATTCAAATGCTCGTAGCCACTGATGTTGCCGCACGGGGCATTGATGTTGACGACATCACCCATGTGATCAATTATCAATTGCCTGATGAGATAGAGACCTATACGCACCGAAGTGGGCGCACTGGTCGGGCGGGTAAAACTGGGGTCTCCATGGTCATCGTTTCAAAAAGTGAGGTCCGCAAAATAAAGTCCATTGAAAAAATAATTCAAAAGTCCTTTGTTGCCAAAGACATTCCCTCTGGTATGGAAATCTGCGAAAAGCAGTTGTTTCATTTGGCCAGCAAGGTTGCGGAAACCGAGATCAATCACGAAATCGATCCTTATTTGCCTGCCATTAGTCAGGTGCTCGAGCAATTCGACAAGGACCAATTGATCAAGAAATTTTTCTCAGTTGAGTTTTCGAGATTTTTCAACTATTACAAAAAGGCCAAAGACCTCAATATTCCTGATTTGTCTGGATCTGAGTCAGCCACTGGCGGCAATAAAAAATCCAAGTATAGCATTCGATTTTTCATCAATCTTGGTCGAAAGGATGGTCTGGCATGGATGGATTTAAAAGATTTAGTGCGCGAGGTAACTGGATTGGGTAAAGAAGAAGTTTTTCATGTAGACACCATGGATTCTTTTTCGTTTTTCAATACCGATCAGAACCAATACGATCGCGTTGTTAAGGCTTTTGACGGTGTATTTTTTCACGACCGCCCGATTGAAATTGAACGTTCCGATGAACGGGGGAGAAGAGGAAAATTTAAAAGTGGCAAAGCCTTTGGCAAAAAATTTAAAAAGGGCAAGTACAAGAATGATGCGGACGCAAGCTTCAGTGCAAAACGTGGACGAAAATCTGGGTCTACCTCGACATTTAAGGGCAAAGGACGTCGTCGCGGGGAGCGCCCCGACGTGCCCGGTACTCGTGGTAAAAGGCGTCGACGATAGCCTTAAGTAAATCCTGAATGAGTCGGCGGATTTTCACATAATTTTGAAATTTAATTGTCCATAAATGGTTATTTTTAACCAAAATCCCCTTGATGAAGACGCGTTTATTTCTTTTGATGTTTTTATTTCCGCTTTGGCTCCTTGCCCAAGAGGAAGAAGATCCTGGGGTCATCATTAATGGTGTTGTGATCAATGATGTAGATGAGGCGGAACTCGAAAATGTCAATATTGTCAACTTGAACAAGGTCATTGGGACCACCACAGACAAGGAAGGCGCATTTAAACTAAGAGCCTCTGTAAACGACACGCTCTATTTTTCATATTTGGGATTCAGGTCAATTCGCGTTCGGGTTACCAACGACTGGCTGAAATACGATTACATTAAAGTCAAAATGACCGAATTGGGTATTGCACTGGAAGAGGTGGTTGTCAAGCCCGTACAATTAACGGGTTACGTTGAGGTGGATGCCAAAATCATCCCGATCTATGACAATTACAGGTACCGGATTGCTGGTTTTGGAGGTGGTTATGAAGGGGGTAAACAACAGCCAGGTGCAGTGACAAAAGTATTGAGTGCCTTATTTAATCCTGCAGATTTTCTGTATAATGTCTTTGGAAAGCGGCCAAAGCAGATGCGCAAACTCAAACAGATGAAGCGCGATGATGAAATTAGAAATCTTTTGCAATCTAAGTTCGATCGAGAAACGTTGATGGCTGTCTTACAACTTGAACGTACAGACATCGATGAAATTTTAAATAATTGTAGTTATTCAGAAGAATTCATCAAAACCGCAAACGACCTTCAAATTCTTGACGCCATCAGTGAATGCTATGAAGAATACCGCATTCTGAATCGAGAAAAAAAATAAAGTCATGCCCTCTATTGTCGACCAACAGCGTGCTTTTTTTCAGCAAGGATCAACCTTGAGCTACCAGGCGCGCATCAATGCGTTAAATCGATTTGATCAAGGTCTAAGACAATGTGAGGACGATATCGTGAAGGCGCTTTACAATGACTTTCAAAAATCAGCCTTTGAAAGTTTTACTACAGAATTTACCATGCTCTATGAGGAAATTTCGCGTACAAAGCGCTTACTGAAATCATGGATGAAGCCTCAAAAGGTCCGAACCAATTGGATCAATTGGCCGGCCACTAGTGCAATTTTACGTGAGCCCTTGGGGGTAAACTTGATCATTGGTGCATGGAATTATCCCGTCTTACTCTTGCTGCAGCCTGCGGTTTCAGCAATTGCAGCGGGTAATACTGCAGTCCTTAAACCAAGTGAGAACGCGCCCAATGTCGCTCAAGCATTAGAAGACATGATCAACAGCCGTTTTGATCCCAGTCATCTTAAGGTGGTACAAGCAGATGCCCAAGGCACAGAAAAATTACTCGAGTTGAGGTGGGATCATATATTTTATACCGGAAGTACAGCAGTCGGTCGTATTGTCTATAAGGCGGCTGCGAAACAACTGACACCGGTTACTCTGGAGCTCGGGGGGAAATCCCCAGCGATCATCACGGAATCAGCTGATTTGAAACTCACGGCCAAGAGATTGATTTGGGGAAAATTCTTGAATGCTGGGCAAACTTGTGTTGCGCCGGATTATGTGATGGTTCATCGAGCTGTTCGCGAAGAATTTTTGGCCACTTGTGTCAAAGAGATTGAAAAGAATAATTATCGTCTGGGTCAGAATCAATATTGTCAGATCATTAATGAGCGCCATTTCGATCGTCTGGAGGCTTTGATCGATCGAAAAAAAGTCTTTTTCGGCGGGGAGATCGATCGAACCACTCGTTATATGGGCCCGACCATAATGGTCGATGTCACCTTGTCTGATGCGGTCATGAAAGAAGAAATTTTCGGCCCCATTTTACCCGTGATTGCTTACGATGAAATCGATGAGGCATTGACGTTTATCAAACAACTTGAAAAGCCTTTGGCGGCTTATGTGTTTAGTAATAAATCAATTGAGTATCAGTCAATTCTTTCGCAATTGTCATTTGGTGGTGGTGCGGTCAATGATGTTGTTATGCACTTAACCAATCCTCATTTGCCCTTTGGCGGTGTGGGACATAGTGGAATTGGGGCCTATCACGGCCATCACGGCTTGGACTGTTTCAGTCACAAAAAAAGTGTGCTTTACAAGAAAAACTGGTTTGAAGCCCCGCTTAAATATCCACCCCTTACAGACAATAAATTAAAATGGATCAAAAAAATAATGAAATGAATCGAGTTCAATTACACGCTGAGTCCGGGCTTCAATGGACCCATTTATTGTTGATAGGCCTAATGATCTTTAGTATTCACGGCTTGCGAGCACAAATTAATTTTTTACCAGAACCTGACCCTAATTTTTTTCCGGAACGATCCGTGATTTCACCCATTACGGCCACCATTGGGTATCAGGGATATGGGGAGTCTCAGGCCTACTTTGGCCAGGGGGAATACGAGATATTTCTGGATAATGTCGATGGGGTTTTGGATCGTCCTGTTCTTGTTCTGGACGGTTTTGACCCTGGTGATGGTCGAGGAATCGGCGCCCTCTATGCCAGCTTGACCTATGGGGGGCAAAATCTTGCCGATGAATTGCGTGATTTGGGCTACGACATTGTTATTTTAAATGCACCAAATTATATCACAGATGGTTATGAGATAAGTGGTGGTGGAGATTTTATCCAGCGTAATGCCATGGTTTTGATTGCTTTGATTCAAGAGATTAACGCCCAAAAAGTCGGCAATGAGGAGTTGGTCGTATTGGGCCCTAGTATGGGTGGTCTGATCTCAAGATACGCTCTAGCCTACATGGAGCAGGAGGAATTGGAACACGAAACCCGACTGTTTTTGTCCTTTGATTCGCCACACCGTGGAGCGAACATTCCAATATCGTTGCAATATTTGATTAATTATTTTGCCGTAGTTGGTGGGGACCCCATCGCACAAGCTACAGTAGATTTCGTGTTGAATTCACCTGCAGCTAAGCAAATGCTCATTGACCATTTGTCGGGTCATTTGCTATCGGGTTCAGATGTTGAACAAGACCCGAACCTATTGCTTCCTATAGGCGCACCCAATTTTAGAGATGAGTTCCAGCAAGAATTAGACCTTCTTGGTTTTCCCTCAGAAGTTCGCAATGTGACCATGATCAACGGCGCGGTTGATGGCACGACCATCGGAAGCCCGGGGATGGAGGTGGTCAACACCAGCATCGCGATTGATGGATTGACCGACCTTGAGATTGCCCTTTATTTTACTCCTGAAGCGGGACAGAACATAACCGTTACAGAGGTTCGAACTTTGTTTATCGGGATCCCAATTTCGACCTTTTCTGCTGATGCTGAATCACCAAACACTTCGGATGGGGTGGACAGTGCTCCTGGGGGTACTGGAAACATTTCAGCGGCTCTTGCTGGAGGTGGCGGGAACCCCATTTTACAGGAATTTATCGATGCTTTGAACCAAGATGAATACAGTTTTATTCCGACCATGAGTGCTTTGGCCATTGAAACCAATAATTGGCACGGTACGGCTGATCTTTCGGCCTCCCCTTTTGATAACATTGAGGCGTCGACCATTAATTCGAGCCATGTGAGCCTGACTCAGGATATGGCTGATTTCGCTATCACTGAGATTCTACAGCTGTTGGGGAATTCTGATGTTGTGACTCAGTCATGGGGTAGGGTCATTAATCCTGCCAAAGGAAACATTCAAATGTTTCTCGACCCTTCGTTCAAGCCAGCTTTTTTAGAGGCAGAACTGTTTCAGCCCGATGGACGAAGAGTAGCAAACACCTCGTGGCATTCGCCAGCGGGTCATCTCTCATGGCCGATTTCATTGAGTCAAGGTCTGTACCTTTTGCACCTAAACGATGGCAATTCCAGTCATAACATCAGGCTACTGGTTGAGTAATTCAGCAAAGGATAAAATCTCTACCGTACAGGCTGAATACATGAGGCTTGAGCGTTATTCATGATGATACGGCTCCCCGCGAAGAATGCTAAATGCCCGATAACACTGTTCTACCATAAAAAGTCGAACCATTTGGTGAGAGAAGGTCATTTTCGATAGAGAAATACTGCCTTGAGCTCTTGATTTGATGTCTTGTGAAAACCCATAAGGACCACCAACAACAAAAACCAATTTTTTCCCGCCGGCATTCAGTTGCTTTTGCATGTATTTTGCAAATTCTGTAGACTTCATCTGTTTGCCCCGTTCGTCCAACAAAACGACTCGATCTGAGGCCCCTAATGCCTGCAATATGGACTGACCCTCTAAATAACATTGGCGTTCTGTACTGAGGTTTTTGGTGTTTTTAAGTGCTGGTAAACATTTCAGTTCAAACCGGACATAGTGATTCAATCTTTTGAGATAAACCTCAATGAGTTCCTTCAGCATTGGATTGTCGGTCGGTCCAACCGCGAGCAGACAAATATTCATATTTCAAAGATATTGAATTTGTTTTCTGTGGATAAAGTTAGGGCCATCAGTCCTGCCTTTTTGTTGCGTATTTTAGTAATTTAGCTCAAAAGCAATCCATTGATTTCTGCCAAACAAGAACAAGAAGAAATTCGGGGCATCATAGCCAATGCCCTTCGTGAAGATATTGGTTCGGGCGATCACTCTACTTTAGCGTGTATTCCAAAAACAGCTCGTGGTAAAGCGGCGCTTCTGATCAAAGAACCAGGCTACATTGCTGGTCTTGATTTTGCCCGTCAAGTTTTTGAATCATTGAGTGCTGAGGTTGTTTTTCAACCCAACCAAGCTGATGGTGAATTTGCCCCAATGGGAGCAGTAGCGTTCACGGTCGAGGGTCCAAGCCATGCTTTATTGCAGGCTGAACGATTGGTGTTAAACGCAATGCAACGCATGAGTGGAATCGCTACAAAAACAAGGGCTTTTGTCGCTCGACTTGAAGGCACGAAAACGCGTCTGTTGGATACGAGAAAGACCACCCCCGGCATTAGGGCATTAGAAAAATGGGCCGTTCGATTGGGCGGTGGGGTGAATCATCGATTTGCCCTTTATGACGCCATCATGCTTAAGGACAACCATATCGATTTTTGTGGTGGCATGCACCAGGCCATTGAAGCGACCAAAAAATACTTGACCGATCAAGATTTGAACTTACCGGTAATCGCCGAGGCCCGAAATTTTGATGAAATTGAGGCCATTTGTCAGCAAGATATGGTGACCCGTATACTGATCGATAATTTTAGTATTGGGGATACGAAAAGGGCAGTAACCATGATCGGTAATCACTGTGAAACCGAATCCAGTGGTATGATCAACCT
>WTIY01000228.1 GCA_011525065.1 Flavobacteriales bacterium | reverse complement strand
GCTGTAAATGATGCAAAACGAATAATTTCTTCGCTCGCTTTCAAGGGGGAAATTTGGGCATGCCGCGTTAACTCAATTCAATTTATATTGCAGTCTCTTTTCTTTTAAAGTCCGAATCAAATCTCGATTAATATCTATCTTGGCACTTTGACTCTGCATGATTAAATGTACTTCCTTTTCACGATTATAAACCGCCATATGCACCCCCTTCTTTCCTCTATACTTTTTAACCAGTGCGGTTATGGTTTCAATGTAATCTTGGTCAATCTCCTGGATTGGCGCTTGAAATGTTATTTTTTTGGTCATATTGTCCAAGACATCATGCAACAATTGAAAATGATTGAATTGCAATCTAGGCGCACCACGTTGTCCCGTTTCTCGATTGACCCAGCCTTCCTTGACAAAGGCCCTAATGTGTAAAAAGGCGTTGACAGATAAAAAATGTCTGAATTTCAAATATTCTTCACCAAAAATTCGAAATTCAAAGCTGTCCTGATAGTCCTCCAGAGTAAATATACCCCAACCTTTACCCTGTCGACTTTCACGATGCTCTACATGACTAATTACACCGCCAAAAACAATTTCTTTGTTGACCATGGCCTCAAGCGCATTACAATCAGACACTTTGATGGTCGTAAATTCGTTCATTTCAACCTTAAAATCATCGAGCGGATGGCCCGAAATATAAATACCAACGACCTCCTTTTCTTGTTTGAGCTTTTTCATGGCACCCCATGGTTGGCATGGGGGTACTTCAGGCTCGGGTATTTGGGTTTCGCTCGAACCACCAAATAAGCTCCCTTGCGCCGAATTCATGGTCTCTTGATGTCGTGAAGCATAGCGCAAGACCTTTTCATAAAAACAAACTCCATCCCCCTCATCATGCATGTACTGGGCCCTGTGGGTTTCAAACCCGTCAAAACCACCAGCCAAAATCAAGTTTTCAAACGCCTTTTTATTTGCCGCACGCAAATCGATACGTTTGGCCAAATCAAACACACTTTTATAAGGTCCCTCTGCTCGATTGAGTACAATGGTCTCAACCGCACCTGCACCGACTCCCTTGATTGCACCCATGCCAAATCGGATGGCACCTCGCTCATTCACGCTAAACTTATAATCTGATTCGTTGACATCTGGACCCAAAACTTCCAGACCCATACGGCGGCATTCCTCCATAAAAAAGGTGACCTGTTTGATGTCATTCATGTTGTTGCTCAACACTGCAGCCATGTATTCCGCAGGGTAATGGGCCTTGAGATAAGCCGTCTGATAAGCAATCCAGGCATAGCAGGTGGAATGACTTTTATTAAAGGCATAACTCGCAAAAGCCTCCCAATCCTTCCAGATTTTCTCCAAAATCTCTGCCGGATGATTGTTGGCCTCGGCTTGCTCGATGAATTTGGGCTTCATTTTATCCAAAACTGCCTTTTGCTTTTTACCCATGGCTTTACGCAGCACATCAGCCTCACCCTTTGTAAAGCCCGCCAACTTTTGTGAGAGTAACATTACCTGTTCTTGATAGACCGTGATGCCATATGTTTCTTTGAGGTATTCCTCCATCTCGGGCAAGTCATAACTGATCTCCTCCTGACCGTGCTTCCGCCGGACAAAAGATGGGATGTATTCCATTGGCCCGGGACGATAAAGGGCATTCATGGCAATCAAATCTGCAAATACAGTGGGCTTTAAATCCTTTAAATGCTTTTGCATGCCTGGGGATTCATACTGGAAAATACCGACGGTCTCTCCTTTTTGAAACAAGGCGTATGTCTTGTCATCGTCTAGGGGAAAATCGTCAGGCACGAGTTCAATGTTGTGTTTTTCTTTAACAAGAGCCACCGTGTCCTTGATCAAGGTCAAGGTTTTGAGCCCCAGAAAATCCATTTTTAAAAGGCCAGCGTTTTCCACCACTGCGTTGTCAAACTGGGTGACGTATAAATCTGAATCTTTTGCTGTCGCGATAGGCACAAAATTCGTAATGTCATCTGGGGTAATGATTACACCACATGCGTGGATACCGGTATTTCTAACGGATCCCTCTAGAACTCTTGCCTGCTGAATCGTTTGACCCTCTAGGGCTGTAGTTTGAGCCAGATTGAACAATTCAGTGACTTTAGGCAAATCATCTGAACGATAGGTCGCCCGCCACTCTTGCTCGGATGCGGCAAAGATTTTTTTAAGCTTGGTCATGTTGGGGATCAACTTGGCAATTCGGTCTGCCTCGTGCAGAGGTAAATCCAGCACCCTGGCTGTATCCCTAATCGAACTTTTCGCGGCCATAGTCCCATAGGTGATGATTTGAGCCACCTGATTGGCTCCGTACTTGTCGATGACATAATCTATGACCTTTGAACGACCCTCATCATCAAAATCGATATCAATATCCGGTAGACTAATTCGGTCCGGATTTAAAAAACGCTCAAAAAGCAAATCGTACCGGATCGGATCAATATTAGTAATACCCAAACAGTAGGCTACAGCACTTCCTGCAGCCGAGCCCCGTCCGGGACCTACTGAGACTCCCATTTTTCTTGCCTCTGCGATAAAGTCTTGTACGATCAAAAAATAGCCTGGGTAACCGGTATTTTCAATGACAGAAAGTTCAAAATCCAGGCGCTCTTTAATTTCATCGGTCAATTCCCCATAGCGACCCTCTGCCCCGCTCAGGGTCAAATGCCTCAGATAGGCATTTTCACCCCGCTTACCACCATCCTCATTGTCTGCTGGATCGATAAAATCATTTGGAATGTCAAACTTGGGCAACAGCACATCGCGAAATAGCGTGAACCGCTCAATTTTATCCAAGATTTCTTGGGTCGTGGTGATGGCCTCAGGAAGATCGGCAAACAAAGCCTTCATTTCTTCGGCACTCTTAAAGTAATATTCCTGATTGGGCAGCCCATAGCGCATGCCGCGACCACGGCCAATTGGGGTGCTTTGCTTCTCGCCGTCTTTAACGCAAAGTAAGATGTCATGGGCATTGGCATCTTGTTTCTCAATGTAAAAGAGATTATTGGTGGCTACAAGACGAATATCGTGCTTACGGGCCAAGTCAATAAGTACTTCATTAACTCTATTCTCGTCTTCTTGTCCGTGACGCATGATTTCCACATACAAATCTTGACCGAACTCTTGGGACCACCAAATAAGGGCCTCTTCCGCCTGTTTGGTCCCCACATTGAGTACTTTTGAAGGCACCTCACCGTAAAGATTGCCGGTGAGCACAATCAGCCCCTCTTTATGCTGCTCAATGAGTTTTCGATCCACTCTAGGCACATAATAAAACCCTTGGGTATAGGCCATTGAGGATAATTTGGCCAAATTGTGGTATCCCGTTTTATTCTTGGCCAAAAAGACAATTTGATAGCCGTTGTCTTTTTGACGCTTATT
>WTIY01000246.1 GCA_011525065.1 Flavobacteriales bacterium | reverse complement strand
ACATTGACCAGGCAGGCATGGCCCTGTTAATTAATTCGATTAATAAATCGATGATGATTGATGGCCAAGGCACCATTATCGATTCTCACGCGAATATTTTCAGCATGGACACGGAGCAAAAGTTGCTCAACTATCTCAATCGCTAGTTTCCCTTTTTGTAATCGGCCAAGAACTTAGCCAATCCAATATCGGTCAGCGGATGGTTGAGTAAGCCCTCAATAGAAGACAAAGGCCCAGTCATGACGTCTGCTCCGATTTTTGCACAGGCCAGTACGTGCATGGTGTGACGCACAGAGGCCGCTAGAATCTGAGTATCAAACCCGTAGTTATCATAAATGTGACGAATTTCTTCAATCAAATTCAAACCATCGGTTGAAATGTCGTCCAAGCGCCCAATAAAAGGCGAAACATAAGTCGCACCAGCTTTAGCGGCGAGCAGGGCTTGACCGGCAGAAAAAACTAAAGTACAATTTGTTCTAATGCCTTTATCGGTAAAGTATTTAATGGCCTTTACCCCTTCTTTTATCATGGGTACCTTAACCACAATCTGTGGATGCAGTGCTGCCAACTCCTCGCCTTCTTTGACCATACCCTCAAAATCTGTTGAGATGACTTCGGCCGAAACATCTCCGGTGACGATCTCACAAATATCGACATAGTGCTTTAAAATAGCCTCTCGTCCCGTAATGCCTTCTTTGGCCATAAGTGAAGGATTGGTGGTCACTCCGTCGAGGACCCCAAGGTTTTGGGCTTCTTTAATTTGTTCCAAATTTGCGGTGTCGATAAAAAATTTCATAGGTGGTGATTCAGAATATTAATGGTGTTGATCTCAAGTAAAAATAGTTTAAGTTTTCACAGCCTGTAGCCTTGTGAGAAAAAGTTTCTCAACCATTTGTCCACAACCTGCAGAACCAAAATTAATCGCATGCCCTGTATCGATCAAAAGCCAAAAGGCCCATTTCCCGAATAACATGTTTTGTGTGGAATAACATGTTTTATAGAGGCCTGCCTCCTAGGATTCAGCTTATACTTTGTAGTGATTGCGCAACATTTTCTCGTAGCGCTTTTGGGGCAGTAATTTTTTGAGGACAATTGAAAATCGCTGCAACCAACTGCCTACGGCATAGTGTGGTTTGGGATCCTTTGTATTGATTATCGCCAGTACTTTTTGAGCCATCGGCTCTGGACTCGGGGCGTGATCCACATGGCTATCGATAAGCGTCAAGGTCTGACCATAGGTTTTTGCATAATCAGATTCTTTGAGTACCGGGGCATGAAATCGACCAGCGGCAATGTTGGTCGAGAAATCACCTGGGGCGATTGAACATACCTTTATGTTAAACGGGGCTAACTCGATACGGTAAGCCTCTGTCACAAGCGCCAAGGCTCCTTTAGTGGCTGAATATACCCCTCGAAAGGGCAAGCCCATATAGCCGGCTATAGAGGTGATGTTAATGATGCAACCAGACCTCTGGGCACGCATGGTGGGCAGCACTTTATTGATGAGCGCCATAGGACCAAAAAAATTCGTGTCAAAAGCCTTTTTACTCTCGATGATTGGTGTTTCCTCCAGTGGTCCAGTGATGCCGACTCCAGCGTTATTAATCAACACATCAATACGCCCCTCACGTTTCAAAATTTCTGACAAAGCCGCATCCATGGTGTCTGTTTTTTTTACATCGAGGGCCAACATGGCATAAGGCAGGTCCGCGTATTTCTCGGGTTGGCGGCTGGTGCCATATACCTTAAAGTTGTGTTGATGCAAAAGCATTGCAATGCTGCGACCTATTCCTGAAGAGGCACCCGTAACTAAGACAATTTGAGCCATTGGATTGGAGTTTTACACAAAGATGAATCAATGTTCGATGGAATCCAAAAAAAAATGGCAAGCACACTACATCACACCGCTACGACCGTCTACCCTTGCTGCGTTCCCACCCTGGGGGATTCGACAGGAGCTGGTTGTGTAGGACTTGCCGTAGCAAAGATACATTGCTTTTTAGGCCCTTACAAAATTTTTCAACATCAATTATTAATGGTTATCTTGCCACTTAAATTACAATTGCTCATGACGCGAATAAGCCTGCTGCTCGGTTTGGTGTTCAGCTCATTTTTTTTAGTACAATGTGGTTCTTCGCCAAAAACAGATGGCGCTTATTTCAGCATTGAGCTTTTGCCCAAAAAGACCACCTATACGCCATCTGAAGATCTACAGCTCGAAGTCAGTGCAAAGCTCGAACTAAAAGCGGATTCAATCCAATGGCAAATCCAGTCTCCCAATGGGTCAAAAAACATCAGCAGCCTTCCTCTATCCCTAGAGAACTTACCCATGGGCACCCATAAAATCAAGGCAAGGGTGTTTACCAGTCAGGGCATCAAGAATGTCTTTCAAGAATTTAAGCTTTTGCCTGCTCATAAGCCAGAATTGTTCGGTTACACCATTTTAGAACGATACCCACACGACATCAAAGCCTACACTCAAGGATTGGAATTCAGTGATGGTTACCTCTATGAAAGCACCGGACAATACGGACAGTCCAGTTTGCGTCAGCTTGAATATAAACAAGGTAAAGTCCTGCGCAACGAACCGCTCGACAACGCTTTTTTTGCCGAGGGTCTAACGGTTTTTCAGGACAAGATCATTCAGCTGACTTGGCGGGAAAACACCGGATTGGTTTACGATAAAAATAGCTTTCAGCGCATTGATCAGTTTCAATACGACAAAAGCCGGCAAGGCTGGGGACTGTGCAATGATGGGGATTATCTCTACAAAAGCGATGGTACGCACAAAATTTGGCGACTGGACCCACAAACCTACAAGGAGCTGGATTATATAGAGGTGTACACAAACAAACTGAAAATTGATCAAATCAATGAATTGGAATGGATCGATGGTAGAATTTATGCCAACATTTATCAAAAGAATGCCATCGCCATTGTTCACCCTAAAACAGGGGCGGTAGAAGGTGTCATAAATTTAAAAGGACTGCAGCAGCAGGTTACTCAGCACAGTGGACTGGATGTACTCAATGGCATTGCCAGTGATGGCCAGCAAGGAATTCTTTACCTTACCGGTAAAAATTGGGATCAAATATTTAAAGTTCAAATAACGCCAAAATGAAGACAAGAACTCGTTTAATCAACCTTTTTTCGCCATTATGGATCATGAGCCTGGTCTTGCTGTGGAGTTCTTGTAAGACTGAATTCGACTCAGTCCCCAGCAGTGGTGCGCTCAGATTCTCTAGCGACACCATTTATTTAGACACCATTTTTGACAATATTGGATCCAGCACCTATACCCTGAAGGTTTACAACGACAGCGACAATAACATCAACATACCTCAGGTTGGCTTGGCCTCGGGCACAGGATCCAACTATCGCTTAAATGTTGATGGAC
>WTIY01000002.1:1939-12312 GCA_011525065.1 Flavobacteriales bacterium | reverse complement strand
GGTTTGACCCCAAATATCATTGAAGAACGTCAAATGAACATTGCCATTTTTGACGTGTTCTCAAGACTCCTGATGGACCGAATTATTTTTTTAGGGACTGGTATTAACGATCAGGTGGCCAACATCGTGCAAGCTCAGCTGGTCTTTTTAGAAAGTGTGGATTCGAGTAAGGACATTCAAATTTACATCAACTCTCCAGGGGGTAGTGTCTACGCCGGTCTGGGGATTTACGATACCATGCAATTTATCAAGCCTGATGTGGCGACCATTTGTACCGGTATGGCAGCGTCCATGGGAGCCGTATTGCTCTGTGCTGGGGCCGCTGGTAAGCGCAGTGGTTTGACCCACTCTAGAGTGATGATCCACCAGCCAATGGGTGGCGCTCAAGGACAGGCCAGTGATATTGAAATTACCGCCAAAGAGATTTTGACCCTGAGGGATGAACTTTATGCCATCATTGCCCATCATACGGGACAAAAAGTTGAAAAAGTTCATGCCGACAGCGATCGTGATTATTGGATGAAGTCGGATAAGGCTTTGGAATACGGTATGATCGACGAAATTCTCACCCGAGACAAAACCAAGTAATATGGCAAAGGAAGAACTGTCTTGTTCCTTTTGTGGTCGTAAAAAACCCGAAACCAACTTGCTCATCGCGGGAAATTCAGCCCATATTTGCGACGAATGCATCGAGCAAGCGCATGGCATTGTTCTTCAAGAGCATAAACACGAACAGGAGCAGGCCATCGACGGCGAGGTTATGCTCAAAAAACCAAGACAGATCAAGGCCTTTTTAGACGATTATGTCATCGGACAGGAGCAAACCAAAAAGGTTATGTCTGTGGCCGTATACAATCACTACAAAAGACTTTTACAACCCGAAGACCAAAACTCGGTTGAGATACAAAAAAGTAACATCATTATTGTGGGGCAAACCGGAACGGGTAAAACCCTTATGGCTAAAACCATCGCCAAGATGCTCAATGTGCCTTTGGCCATTGTCGATGCTACAGTGCTCACTGAAGCTGGTTATGTGGGGGAAGATGTGGAGAGTATTTTAACCCGCCTTCTGCAAGCGGCAGATTACGATTTAGACAAGGCCGAAAAAGGGATAGTATTTATCGATGAGATCGATAAAATAGCGCGTAAAAGCGACAACCCAAGCATCACCCGCGATGTCAGTGGTGAAGGCGTACAACAAGCCCTTTTGAAACTCCTGGAAGGTACCGTGGTCAACGTGCCCCCAAAAGGGGGACGTAAGCATCCCGATCAAAAGTTCATTGAAGTCAATACCGAGCACATTTTGTTTATTGCTGGCGGGGCCTTTGATGGGATTGAGCGGCACATCGCCAAGCGACTCAATCGCCAAGCCGTAGGCTTTAGTGCTTCAAAAAAACAAGCCGATGCGGATCAGGAGTTATTGTCTTATGTTACCCCAAAAGACCTAAAAGATTTCGGTCTGATTCCAGAGATCATCGGGCGACTGCCTGTGCTGACATACATGAAACCTCTAGACGCCGAGGCCTTGCGCGCGATTCTCACCGAACCTAAAAACGCCATCATCAAGCAGTACATCAAGTTGTTTGAGATGGATGAAATTAAGCTCTCTTTTACTGATGAAGCTTTGGATTATATCGTGACCCAGGCCGTGGAATACGCCTTAGGAGCTCGCGGATTGCGCTCCTTGTGCGAGACTGTATTGACCGATGCCATGTTTGACCTGCCGGGTTCTGAAACCCAAGCGCTCGAGGTGGATTTGGACTTTGTTCAGCGTCATTTAAGCCCAGATACCCTCAATACCTTGAGGGCGGTTTCTTAAAGCCCACCTTCTGCAGCACTTGGATAGGGTCATTTCAGTAGATTCATCGCTGAATCTTATTTGACAACCGCGTTATTGCTTGTTTAAAGACAGGAGCTCCTCAATAAAATCCCGTCGATTAGACAGGCGAGGGACTTTGTGTTGTCCGCCTAGTTTTTCTTTGCTTTTGAGCCAATCGTAAAAGAGTTTGGGTCGAACTGAAACAATCTCTGGTGGATTCAGGGTAATGTTCCCAGCGCGTTTGGCCTCATAATCCGAGTTCAAATCTTGCAGGGCTTTGTCGAGAATTCGACAGAAGGTCTTGAGATTTTTCGGCGGTGTTTTGAACTCAATGAGCCATTGGTGAGCCCCTTTGGTTTTGCCTTCCATAAAGATGGGGCCAGCGGTGTAATCCACAATCTCTGCTTCCTGTACTCGAGAGGCGATACGCAGGGCCTCCTCGGCATTTTCGATGATGAGCTCCTCCCCAAAAACGTTGATGTGGTGCTTGGTGCGCCCGGTAATTTTAATGCGGTAAGGCGATAGGCTCGTGAAACGAACCGTGTCTCCAATGATGTAGCGCCAAAGTCCTGCATTGGTGGTGATCACCACGGCATAATTTTTTCCAATTTCCACCTGACTTAGTGGGATAACTTTTTGGCGGTCCGTCTCGTAGGTCTCCATGGGAATGAATTCATAAAAAATTCCGTAGTCCAGCATGAGCAGAAGCTCGTCTGAATTGCTTTGGTCCTGCAGGGCAAAAAAGCCCTCTGAAGCATTGTAAATCTCGTAATACCGAAAATCGGACTTGGGCAGTAGGTTTTTGTATTGATCCTTGTAAGGATCGAAATTTACGCCACCGTGAAAGTAAACCTCGAGTTCTGGCCATATTTCATGTAAATGAGCCGCCCCTGTGGTTTCCAAGACCTCGTTGAGTAACACCAGCATCCAGGAGGGGACGCCTGCTAAACTCGAGACCCGCTCCTCTATGGTTTCTTCAACAATGGCTTGAAGTTTCACTTCCCAGTCTGAGAGCAAACTCACTTCATTATTGGGAGTGCTGCTAAATTCGGCCCAAAATGGCATATTATCAATTAAAATGGCAGAGAGATCTCCATAGACCGTGCCCTTATCTTTGTAGAGTTTTTTACTGCCACCCAGGCGTAAATTTTTACCGATGAACAATTCTGAATCTGGGTGATTGTGCAGATAAACACAAAGTAAATCCTTGCTGGCGGCATAGTGGCAATCTTCCAGAGCTTCAGGGCTAACGGGAATAAATTTACTTTTTGAATTTGAGGTACCACTCGATTTAGCGAACCACTTTATGGTGGAGGGCCAAATGACATTAGATTCTCCCGATCTGGTCCGCTCAATGAGTTCTGCCTTAGTGGTGTAATTGCCTACGGGCACATTACGGGCAAAATCGTCGTAATTTGATAGGGACTCAAAACCGTAGGATTGACCGTACTCAGTCTTTATCCCTTTTTGGATCAGGTACATCAGGAGTTCATCCTGAACCTCATGGGGGTATTTGAAGAATAACTCCATCTGGTGAATCCGCTTTTTTAGGAACCATGAGGCGATGGAATTGACGATCGGAATTGGCATAATTACCCTATCTTTAAGGCTTAAAATTACTATTTTTTTACATGGAATTTCAAGGGGTTTTGAGAAAAATGGCCACCCAAATGGCCACACCAATCGATTACTATTTAGTGTTGGGGGACCATCCCATTCACATGAATCAACTTTTGGATCAAAACCTCAAATTGAGTTTTGTGGGTTATGAATGTTTGAACTGTGGCAGCGATGCTCCCATCTTTAGGCAGGGCTTTTGTAAGTCTTGCTTTTTTGAGGCCCCGCAAGCCGCAGATTGGATCATTCGTCCAGAACTCAGCCAAGCACATTTAGGCATCGAGGACCGCGATTTGGCCTACGAGCAAAAAATGCAACTCCAACCCCATGTGGTTTACCTCGCCAACAGCAGTGATGTCAAAGTCGGGGTGACCCGAAAAAGCCAAATTCCTACCCGTTGGATTGATCAAGGCGCCCATGAAGCCCTTCCCATCGTTGAGGTGCCGAATCGCTACTTAGCGGGGATTGCAGAGGTGGCTCTAAAAGACCATGTCTCAGACAAAACAAATTGGCGCACCATGCTGAAAAACCAAATTGTTGATGTTGATCTTAAGGCTTGGCAGGATAAACTTGCGCCCCATCTGCCCGATGAAGTGAAGTCCTATTTATTCGCCGGACAAGAAACCCATCTCGAGTTTCCCGTTTTGGCCTATCCCGAAAAGCCAAAGTCATTGAATCTAACAAAAACCCCAAGTTATGAGGGAGTCCTTAAAGGCATTAAGGGTCAGTATCTGATTTTTGAGGACCAAACCGTTTTTAATGTGCGCAGTAACGAAGGTTTGGTGGTGGCTTTAGCTTTGGACTAGGATCCTCTACCGCAATCACGCACATTGAGCCACGTATGATGCAGTGGAAACCCTTTATGAGAAACTCAAATCAATTTCCTGGTGCTTATCGATTTTAAAGCGCTTGCGAAACAAGGCCACTCCTAAATACATCAGTGGGGTGTCGCAGGCCGCGACCAAGACTTTAAATAAATAACCACTAAGCAATAGTCCGCCGAATAGTGCCCAGTCTATTTTGCCAAAGACACAGAGCAGAAACAAAACCGAAAACGTATCCACAAACTGGGATAAAAAGGTGGAGAAATTATTGCGCAGCCAAAGGTGTTTGCCCTTGGTGAGGTTTTTCCAAAAGTGGTAGAGGTGGATGTCGATGTATTGGGCCAAAAGGTAGGCAATCATCGAGGCCAGTACCGCCAAAATGGTAGCTCCGAACACCTTGTCAAATAAAGCGTTATCTATAGGACTCCACTCTGTAGCGGGGACCGCTTGTCCGGCACTGATAATCAGCAGCGAAAAAACCGAGGCAAAGATCCCTGCGGTAACCACTCGATTGGCCATTTTTTTACCATAAATCTCACTGATAAGATCAGTGATTAAAAAGGTCAGCGGGTAAGGTAAAATACCCACTGAGATTTCAAAAGTATAGAGGCCGAAAAAGTCCCAGGAGAAGAATTTTTGAAAAATGAGGTTTGACACCACCAGTGAGCAAATAAAAAGCGCGCCTAAAATGATGTAAATCCGCAAGGCCAATGTTTTGTCTTGTGCCGTCATGGTGTTTTTTTAATTAAACCCGCAGGGATTCCCTGACAGTTGATTATTTTCGCTTAAGGTAAAAGTAAACGATTATCGAGCCACTGCAAAATATTTATATTGGACTGGGAAGTAACCTCGGAGACCGTCTGGAGCACCTGCAAAAGGCCTTGGATTTAATCTTCGAGCGCATCGGTCATACCTGCAATATCTCTAGGGTCTATCAAAGCCCAGCCATGGGATTTGACGGGCAGGATTTTCTCAATGCAGTGGTGCATTGTCAGACGACCCTCACCACCGATCAAGTCATGTCAACCCTGCTTTTGATCGAGCAAGAATTGGGTCGTAAACGCACCGATAAAAATCAAAACAATCAGGCCACAAAGACCTACAGCAGTAGAACCATTGACCTGGATTTTTTGGCGTGTGAGGACCAGATCCTGGACGGGGAATCCTTGATTTTGCCGCACCCCAGAATTCAACAGCGTCTTTTTGTACTGCAGCCATTTTCTGAGGTGACTCCAGACTGGGTCCATCCTCAGCATAATTTGAATTTAAGTCAGCTCAAAGCCAAGTGCCCTGATACCAGCATCCCTGAGGCCATAGATCGGGCTCTGGTCAACCCGGCTGATTCCCTTGATTTTAATGCCTTGGGTTATGTGGCGATTGAGGGTAATATTGGGGCAGGCAAGACGTCTTTGGCCCAAATGATTGCACGCGATTTCAATGGAAAATTGATTTTAGAGCGTTTTGCAGACAATCCCTTTTTACCTGAATTCTATAAAGATCCACAGCGTTATGCCTTTGCCTTAGAGATGTCTTTTTTGGCAGATCGTTTTCAACAGCTCGCCGAGCAAAGTGCCCAGTACGATTTGTTTAGTGATTTGATCATCACCGATTACGATCGCTACAAGTCGCTTATTTTTGCTAAGATTACTTTGACGGCAAATGAATTTGAGCTGTACCAAAAGTTTTTTCATCTGATGCATCGTGAATTACCCCGACCAAAAGCCTATGTCTATTTGGTTCAGTCTACCGAGCGACTTTTGGATAACATCAAGCAGCGCGGCCGAAGTTATGAGCAATCCATCGACGCGGCTTATCTGCAAAAAATTCATTCGGGGTACATGACCCATTTAGGCAGTGAGATGCATCAAGGACCGGTGATGCGCATTGATTTAAACGACCTGGATTTTGTCAATCGTCGTGGGGATTACCTCAAGATTTTAAGGCAAATCACAGCCCATAGCGCTTAAAGGCCTCCCAAAGCACCATTCCTGCACTTACCGATATATTCAGCGAATGTTTGAGCCCATGTTGGGGGATTTCTAAAACCCCATCGCAGTGATCGACGATGTCTTGAGCCACTCCTTTGACTTCATTACCAAAGACAAAGGCCACCGCCTGATTCTGATCCGTGGTCCAGTCTTGCAGCAGAGTTGCTCCTTCGGCTTGCTCTACGGCCCATACTTTGACTCCGCGAGATTTTAGCAATTCTATGGCCTGACGGGTCTGCTGATGATGGGTCCATGGCACGCTTTCGGTGGCGCCAAGGGCGGTTTTGTGAATGTCCCGATGTGGGGGTGTTGCGGTAAATCCACAAAGGTGAATGTGCGCGGCCAAAAAAGCATCAGCGGTTCTAAAGACCGATCCGATGTTGTTTAGGCTGCGAATGTTGTCTAAAACCACGTGCACCGGATGTCGCTCAATGAACTTAAGCGCCTGCAAGTCAGGACGGTCTAATTCGTTGTTATCGAGTTTTCGGTGTTTCATGATGTCATGCAAAAATACGTCTTTCAGAAACAGATGCAACGCTCTGTGGCCCTTTGTTCTCAGGTCAAGGTTTGATCGGCCTATGGGTCCAAAGAATTGGACCAGAGAATTTTCTCAAATTTTATTTAATAAGTACCTTAGCCTTTCTCGCGTAATTCCTCCGAGCATGGCCAAAAAAATAACGCCTTTAATGAAACAATACCAAGGGATCAAAACCAAGTATCCCGATGCTTTGTTGTTGTTTCGCGTGGGGGATTTTTACGAGACCTTTGGCGCTGATGCAGTGCGGGCGGCAGAAATTTTAAACATTACTTTAACGGCCCGAAATAATGGCGGTGATCAGACCGAGCTTGCCGGTTTTCCCCACCATGCGCTGAATACCTATTTACCCAAACTGGTCATGGCTGGTTGTCGTGTGGCCATTTGTGATCAACTCGAGGACCCCAAGCAAACCAAGACCATTGTCAAGCGCGGAGTGACTGAACTTGTAACTCCTGGGGTAGCCTTAAACGATGATATTCTGCAGCGCAAAAGCAATAATTTTTTAGCCGCCGTCTATCATGAAGACACCCTCAGCGGAGTGGCTTTTTTGGACATCAGTACCGGAGAGTTCTTAGTCGCTCAAGGCAATCGTCAGCACGCGGAGGCCTTGTTACAGAAATTTAATCCAGCCGAAGTGCTTTGGCACAAAAAAGAGCGGACGCAGATTCAGCAATCGACGGCTGATGCTCGTCACGCTTTTTTTCTCGAGGACTGGGTCTTCCAAAGAACTTATGCTGATGATTTACTGTTAGGACATTTTAAAACGAAAAGTCTCAAGGGATTCGGAGTCGATAAAATGGAACAGGGAATCATCGCTGCCGGCGCCATATTGCATTACATCAGCACGACCCAACACCGGGATTTAAGTCACATTACAAAATTGACGCGTATCGCTCAAGATCAGTACGTTTGGATGGATCAGTTCACCATGCGCAACCTGGAGTTATTTCATGGGTCTGGCGGCTCGAGCGCTACGCTCTTTGGGGTGATGGACCAGACCATTTCTCCGATGGGCGGCCGACTGCTCAAGCGCTGGATGGCCTTGCCTTTGAAGGACCACAGTCTAATTCAGCAGCGTCATCAGGTCGTTCGTTATTGGAGTGATCAGGCTGAATTGCGTGAAGATTTGCGTGCAGGTTTTAAAGGCGTAGGTGATTTAGAGCGATTGATTTCAAAGACTGCTACTGGCAAAATCAATCCCAAAGAAGTTCGTTATTTGGCCGATTCATTGATGGCCGCCGCACCCATAAAAGCGGCAGCAGAAACTTCTGGACAAACAGCACTACAGGCCCTAGGGAAGTCAATGGATTTATGTCCCGATCTGGTGGCCAGCATTGATCGTGAGCTTGAGCAGCATCCGCCAGCCCTACTCAGTAAGGGCTCCATCATCGCAGAAGGGGTGAGTCAGGAGCTCGATGAGCTGCGCTCAATAGCCTTTGGTGGAAAGGCCCATCTGGAGGAGATGCTAGAGCGTCATCAACATGAAACGGGCATTCCCTCACTTAAAATAGATGCCAATAATGTCTTTGGCTATTACATCGAGGTGCGCAACACGCATAAGGACAAAGTGCCGGAACATTGGATCCGAAAGCAAACCTTGGTGAATGCTGAGCGTTATATTACCGAAGAACTCAAAACCTATGAGGCCAAAATTTTTGGCGCTGAAGAGCGTATTGCGATTTTGGAACAAGAGTTATTCGCCGGATTGGTGACGCGAATATTGCCCTTTATCGGGGCCGTTCAAAAGACAGCCGCTGCCCTGGCCGAAATGGATTGTTTGATGGGTTTTGCGACCCTAGCCCAAAACAATAATTATGTTGGTCCTGAATTGGATGAAGGACATGCCCTGAGCATAAAACAAGGTCGTCATCCGGTAATTGAGCGCCATTTGCCGCAGGACAGCCCTTATGTGGCCAATGATGTTTTTCTCGACCGAGAGACCCAACAAATCATCATGATCACGGGGCCAAACATGAGTGGTAAGAGCGCTTTGCTGCGTCAAACTGCGCTTATTGTAATCATGGCTCAAATGGGTTCTTTTGTCCCGGCAAAGGCGGTGAGTATGGGGGTGGTCGATAAAATATTCACTCGCGTGGGAGCCAGTGACAATATTGCCCAAGGCGAATCCACCTTTATGGTTGAGATGAACGAAACGGCCAGTATTTTGAACAACGTCTCAGAGCGCAGTTTGATCCTGCTCGATGAAATAGGCCGCGGGACCAGTACTTATGACGGGATTTCCATTGCTTGGGCCATTAGCGAATACTTGCACGAGCATCCCTCGAGGGCGAAAACGCTATTCGCCACTCATTACCACGAGCTCAATGAAATGACTCAGACGTTTGACCGCATTAAAAACTTCAATGTGGCGGTCAAAGAAATGAACGATACGGTTTTATTTTTGCGGACTCTTGTGGCTGGAGGTTCGGAGCACAGCTTTGGGATTCATGTGGCTAAAATGGCGGGTATGCCCGATGCGGTAATCCGCAGGTCAGAAGCCATATTAAAACAACTCGAGTCCATGCGCTCGTCTAGCCAGCAAGCGACTGATGTCAAAACTTCAGCGGCCGAGGCGCTTCAGCTTAGTTTTATCCAGTTGGACGATCCCCTTTTAGAGGACATCAAACAAAAAATACTCAATACCGACATAGACAATTTGACTCCTATGGCGGCGCTCATGACGCTCAATGATATAAAGAAACTATTGCTCGGAGCGGGCGATAAGGCTGGAAAATAATGAGCCAAGGGCCTTGTTTTTTTCCAAATTTTCGCTTTGAATTTGTCCTAATTATTTTAAATTTGCTCCCGCTTCCTAAGGAAGTGATGTTCAAAAGATATCTTGCGAAAATAGCTCAGTTGGTAGAGCGCCACCTTGCCAAGGTGGAGGTCGCGGGTTCGAATCCCGTTTTTCGCTCTGCAAAGCCGAACGCGTTCGGCTTTTTTTATCACTGTTGCAGAAGTGGTGGAATTGGTAGACACGCTGGACTTAAAATCCAGTGGACAGTAATGTCCGTACGGGTTCAAGTCCCGTCTTCTGTACAAAAGGCCCCGAGAATTCGGGGCCTTTTTTTATCTTTACCAAAAAAAAGCTATGCTACGAATGTTATTCGGAGGACTACTGTGTTTCTCCGCCTTTGGGGGTGCCCAAAGTACCTCTGCACAAGAACCTTTGGAATCTATTTATGATATTGTTCTAGAGGGGATTGATGGTAAGCCTTTAGATTTATCTCAATACAAAGGCAAGAAAATCCTCTTTGTCAATGTTGCCTCAGAGTGTGGGTTCACAGGTCAGTACGATGGTCTTCAAGAGCTTCATGAAAACTACAAGGACAAACTGGTGATCATCGGTTTACCCTGTAATCAATTTGGGGGTCAAGAGCCGGGTAGCGATCAGGAAATCCAAAGCTTTTGTCGCTCTAATTATGGTGTAGAATTTCCTATGGCGGCCAAAGTTGAGGTCAAGGGTCGCAATCAGCACCCCCTGTATCAGTGGTTGACCCAAAAAGCCAAAAACGGATCCCAAGATTCTGCAGTAAGATGGAATTTCCAGAAGTATTTGGTCGACGAGCAAGGACGATTGGTGGATT
>WTIY01000002.1:0-1839 GCA_011525065.1 Flavobacteriales bacterium | reverse complement strand
GTAAGATGGAATTTCCAGAAGTATTTGGTCGACGAGCAAGGACGATTGGTGGATTTCTTTTA
Source organism: Flavobacteriales bacterium (assembly GCA_011525065.1). Lineage (GTDB taxonomy): Bacteria > Bacteroidota > Bacteroidia > Flavobacteriales > Flavobacteriaceae > BACL21. The sequence goes on along the minus strand of WTIY01000002.1, from coordinate 1,777 downwards.
TGCGATTACCAAGCCCAACAGCAGTAAAATTACTCGTTTACTTACCAGCCGCTAAAAGAATGAACTTTTCTTTGCGTTCTGTTTGGAAATTAAGAAAGACTTTCTAAATTTGACTCAATGAAAAACATGAATCAAAATACAAATTGGTGGTATCACAAGACCCGAGTCTCGTGAACTAGCTTTTTGTTAACTATAGAATATAAGCTCATCGTTCGCGATGAGCTTTTTTTTTGACCCAAAATCAACAGTAAAATCACCTAATATGGAACGTAAAATTACCTTAAGCGAAAAAGAAATCCCTGAGCAATGGTACAATGTCATTGCCGACATGCCGAACAAACCATTACCACCCTTACATCCTGGTACTTTAGAGCCAATCGGTCCAGAGGCACTAGCGCCTTTATTTCCGATGGAGCTGATCAAGCAGGAGGTCACCACAGATAAATACGTGACCATCCCTGATGAGGTGCGTCATATTTATAGTATGTGGCGTCCCACGCCCATGTTTAGGGCTTATAATTTGGAAAAATTATTGGATACACCTGCCAAGATTTATTACAAATATGAAGGGGTGAGCCCCACGGGTTCGCATAAACCTAATACTGCGGTGGCACAAGCCTATTATAACAAACAAGAAGGTGTGAAAAAAATAACCACAGAGACTGGAGCAGGTCAGTGGGGTAGTGCCCTGAGTTTTGCTTGCCAGCACTTTGGCATTGATTGTGAGGTTTATATGGTTCGCCTTTCTTACGATCACAAACCCTACCGCAAAGTCATGATGAATACTTGGGGTGCCACAGTACATCCATCACCTTCTGAAGCTACGGAGATTGGTAAAAAGATTTTGGCGGAGCATCCTGACACGACTGGGTCTTTAGGGATTGCTATTTCTGAGGCCATTGAAGTGGCCGCTAAAGACGAGCATACGAAATATGCTTTAGGGAGTGTGTTAAACCATGTAAAACTCCATCAAACCATCATTGGCCAGGAAGCCATTAAGCAGATGGAGAAGGCTGGAGACATGCCGGATATCGTGATTGCTCCTTTTGGTGGGGGCTCTAATTTCTCGGGTTTGGCCTTTCCGTTTTTGCGCTTGAATTTTGATGAAGGACGTAACATTAGATGTATTGCCAGTGAGCCATCCTCTTGCCCTAAACTCACTCGAGGGGTGTTCCGTTATGATTTTGGCGATACGGCGGGGATGACCCCACTGCTGCCCATGTACACCCTAGGACATGATTTTGTTCCGGCACCGATCCACGCAGGGGGCTTGAGGTATCACGGGGCGGGCGTAATTGTGAGTCAACTCCTTAAGGACCAACTCATCGAGGCGCGTGCCCATGACAACCTCGAAGTCTTTTCAGCAGGGGTTAAGTTTGCCCAATCTGAAGGAATCATCCCAGCTCCTGAAGCCACACACGGTATTGCTACCGCTATTGTAGAGGCCGAAAAGTGTAAGGAGGAAGGGGTGTCACGGACGATACTTATCAATCTCTGTGGCCATGGTAATTTTGACATGAAAGCCTATCAGGACTATTTTGCTGGTAAGATTGTAAAGCACGAACTCACCCAAAAGGAGATTGAAGCTTCTATTGCCAAACTTAATACCCCACTCATCTAATAACTATCTATGATTTAAAGTTTAATAATGCTGTTTAATTAGTTGTTTTGGTTAAGTGTCTCACCCCTGTATCAATGATTTGGTTTGGGGGTGAGTTTTTTCAACAGAAAATAAGCGAGAAATTCAAAATTATCTTCGACATAGAAGGAATGACGT
>WTIY01000102.1 GCA_011525065.1 Flavobacteriales bacterium | reverse complement strand
TCATTAATCTGCTTTTTGGGTTTAGCCTAATGGCTCAAGAAACCCCTGACATGCTTGAATCTGAAGCCCAGCAAGAGGACGCCGTATTCACAGGAGAAGTATCATATGAGGGTGCGCTACCCTCAGATAGTCTGGCTCAAGATAATGTCCCAGAGCCTCAGCCGGAAGAGTTCACTGCCTATGGATTGCGTGTGGGGGGTGATGTGTCAAAACTCATCCGTACTGTATTGGATGATCAGTATTCTGGTTTTGAATTGGTCGGTGATTTACGTTTTAGCAAACGCTTTTATGCCGCTGCTGAATTGGGTTATGAAGAGCGCTTGTGGTCAGAGCAGGATTTAGAAGCTTCATTTAATGGAAGTTACCTTAAAATAGGTGCAGATTTCAATGCCTATCGCAACTGGACTGGCATGCAAAACGCCATTACAACAGGGCTTCGATATGGCATCTCGAGCTTCAGCAGCAATCTTTTGCGCTACCCCATTTATACCACAGACCCGACTTTTCCCAGCAGCATCAGAGAAGATAATATCGAGTTTAATGGACTGACCGCCGGATGGGTGGAGTTTATTTTGGCCATTAAAACTGAACTGTGGTCTAATGTCTATTTGAGCTTGAATCTCCAACTCAAACATCTGCTGCACGAAGACGAGCCTGGTAATTTTGCAAATTTGGTCATTCCTGGGTTTAACAAAACAAACGACTTTAGCGCCTTTGGCGTGGGTTACGGCTATACCCTGACCTATTTCATTCCAGTGTTAAAACGCTAGGAATTAATGCTACCGGCCACAAGATTCATCGCTTGTTCGTGGGCTTCTGAGATTTTGATTCACCCCTTTGAGCAGCCTTACTGCTTGTTGGCTTTTTTACTGCCTTGGTACATTTGGTATTGGACAAATTTAGTGGGCAATTTGCCGTTGTAAACCTTGATTTTCTTTGAGGTTCTTAGACCGACGGATTTTAGGGCCTCTTCATTAGAGGTAATGAGCCAGGCCTGACTTCCAGGATAACCCCGTTTTAGGGTGTTGCCTATATTGCCATAAAACTCAGCGACATCATGGATGCTGAGCCGTTCATCATACGGCGGATTAAAGACTAAATGCCAATAACTGGAATCCGGTTTTTCGCTACCAAAAAAATCTCGATGTTCCAGTTGAATAAAATCACTCAAATTAGCCGTTTTGATGTTTGCCTTAGCCTTGTTTAAGGTGCGTGCATCTCTATCGGCCCCAACGATTTTAACCGATACCTCCCGAATGCGTTTAAGCAGGGCGTTTTCAATGGTTTCATAGAGGTCCACGTCAAAGTCTTTCCAGCTTTCAAAACCAAAGACATCTCGATTTAAATTGGCAGGAACATTGGCCGCGATCATGGCGGCCTCAATGAGCAATGTACCACTGCCACACATGGGATCCATAAAGTCGCTTTGCCCCTGATAGCCACTTAAAAGAAGAAGTCCAGCGGCTAAAACCTCGCTAATCGGTGCCAAGGCGGTTTCTACACGATACCCCCGCTTGTGCAGTGAGGCGCCAGAACTGTCTAAAGAAACTGTGCAAATATTTCGGTCGATATGAATATTAATCCTGAGGTCAGGTCGATCTAAATCGACTGATGGCCGTACCCCGCTTAATTCACGAAAACGATCCACGATGGCGTCTTTGGTTTTCAAGGCGATGTATTTAGAATGCGTGAATTGCTTCGAAAAAACTGTGGCGTCCACCGCCAGCGTTCCATCTGGATCCAGGTAGTTTTCCCAAGCGATGCCTTTGATCTTATGATAGAGATCGTCTTCTTTAAATACGTTAAAGGTATTGATGGGTTTCAAGATTTTGATTGCCGTGCGACAGGCCAAATTGGCTTTGTACATAAAGCCCAAATCTCCTTCAAAAGATACATTGCGCACTCCTGGGGTGACTGCCGAGGCCCCTAGTTCTCTTAACTCATTGGCCAATAGCTCCTCAAATCCAAAAAGAGTTTTGGCCAGCATACGGTAGTTTTTTCCCATACTCATGCGCGTGTGAATGGCAAAAATAGCCTATTTTCGCCAGAGTAAAGCTGGAATTGTCAATGCTATTTTTACTTCCTTTTTTGGCCATTGCCGTAGGTTATTTTGCTGCTCGATTTTTGCGCAGTATGCGTCCCGGTGTCAGTTATTTATTGGCGTTTTCGGGTGCCTTTTTATTGTCTGTAATCTTCTTTGAACTTCTACCGGAACTCTTTTTGGATAATAAAGGCAATGCCAGTGCTGGGATTATGATCGGTATGCTTTTTCAAATCGCATTGGATTACTTTTCTAAAGGGGCAGAACACGGACATGTACATCAGGATAAATCTTCCAGTACATTTCCTTTAGCCTTATTGGTCAGTTTGTCAATTCATGCCTTAGTTGAAGGATTTCCCGTAGCCGAATCAAACGCGGTGCTAATGGGGGTAATAATCCACAAAATACCTATTGCAATAATCCTCTCTCTATTTCTTATTGAAAGCAACTTATCTAGAGGTAAACAAGGCTTGTTCCTGATTGTATTTGGACTTATGACGCCTCTGGGCACCTATTTCGCCTTGTACTTTCCTGAACTCAAGCCTCACCTTAATTTCATAAACGCCATTGCTGTGGGGGTCTTTCTTCATGTGGCCACAACCATTTTGTTTGAGAGCAGTAAGGACCATCAATTCAACCGCATTAAATTGTTGATGATCTTAGCCGGGGCCTTTGCGGGATATATGCTGTAAATGAAAACGCCCGAACAAAGTCGGGCATTTTCTAATGGCCATTATTTTTGGGGTATAATGACCAAATTTTTAACAGCAAGAGCAATATAAGTATATCACCGATAAATCGGACTAACAATTAGTGGAAACAAGTGGATCCACTATTTTTTATTTGTCGCCCAAAAGGATTCTAAGGCCAGAATATCTATGGGCTCATGAGGGCTTTGGCGCTCCAAAAGATTGTCTCTAAAGGCTCTTTGTAAAATATCCTCGATGTAGTAGTCTTCTTTGACCTCATAGGGCGCGTAAGTGCTTTTAAGTTCAATGTCAAACCAATGGGCCGTTTGATTATACCAAAACGCGCGCCAGCCTGATCGATATTCACGAATCAAATCGAAGGTGCTCCATCCGGTTTGACGATGAATGAGTTTGACCAGGATGCGTCCTTCTGCCCGGGTGAATTTCCGCAAGGTTTCGTAAAATTCTCCTTCAATATACTTTTGAACTTGTCGTATGTATTTTTTACGCTTGCTTTTTCTTTTGATGTCCACCAAACGATCATCCATAATGGCCAAACGCTCCGCGGCCAGTTTGGCGTAAGGATACACCTTAAGGGTTCGCCGGCGTAGAATGATGTATTTGCGACGTTCGGCCATGTCTTTAAAAGACAGTCGTTTTAGTAAAACAACCTCATTGAGGTCA
>WTIY01000004.1 GCA_011525065.1 Flavobacteriales bacterium | reverse complement strand
AGTTGAATCCCCGCCTCTGCCAATCGGTCTCTGATGGCATCACTGGTCGCAAAATCTTTCTGGGATCGGGCTTGATTGCGTAAATCGATCAAAATATTCACCGCAGATTCTAAATGATTACCGCTGTTTTGACCGTTCAGGGATTCCTCGGGCATTCCCAAAACCTCATATACAAAAGCCTTCATGGTGGTCTGCAGTCGGTTCAAATCGGCCTCAGTGATTTGGGTATTTCCCGCGCTCAATGCGTTGATCCATTTTGTTGCTTCAAATAACTGTGCGATTAAGATGGGGCTATTAAAATCATCATTCATGGCCGCATAGCAGGCATCGACCCATGCATCGATGTCGTAATCGGAATTTGAACCAGCAGTGATTTCATCGAGTTTCGTCATGGCTTCCATCAATCTTAGGTAACCCTTTTCACTGGCCAAAATGGCCTGATCGGAAAAGTCCAAAACGCTGCGATAGTGGGCTTGATACATAAAAAATTTCGCCACCGCAGGTCGAACGGCTTGACTCATTAGAGGATTATCCCCTGAAAACAATTCTCGTGGTAAAATGTTGTTGCCAGTAGATTTGGCCATTTTTTTACCATTTAGCGTGAGCATGTTGGCGTGCATCCAATAGCGCACAGGTGTGACTTTATTGCACGCCTCGGCTTGAGCGATTTCACATTCGTGATGAGGGAATTTCAAATCCATACCGCCGCCGTGAATGTCAAAAGTCTCGCCGAGATATTTGGTACTCATGGCAGTACACTCCAAGTGCCAGCCTGGAAAACCATCACCCCATGGCGAGGGCCATCGCATGATGTGTTGGGGTTCTGCTTTTTTCCAAAGAGCAAAATCTTGGGGGTTTTTCTTTTCACTTTGAGCAGTCAATTCCCGAGTGTTGGCAATCATGTCTTCGAGCTTCCTGCCACTGAGTTTGCCATAGGTCTGCTCTTCATTGAATTTGAGCACATCGAAATACACGGAGCCATTTTTTTTGTAGGCATAACCTGATGCTAAGATACTTTCGATAATCTGAATTTGCTCGATAATATGACCGGTAGCAGTCGGCTCGATATCGGGAGTTAGGGCGCCAAAAGAACTCATGATTTCATGAAAGTCTACCGTGTATCGCTGGACTACTTCCATGGGTTCAATGGCTTCCAGTCGAGCTTTTTTAGCAATTCGATCCTCTCCAGTATCCGCATCGTTTTCTAAATGTCCGGCATCGGTAATGTTCCGGACATAGCGAACTTTGTAGCCCAAATGCTTTAGATAGCGATAGATCAGGTCAAAGGACAAAAAAGTCCGGCAGTTGCCCAAATGAACATAGTTGTATACCGTAGGCCCACAGACATACATGCCGACAAATTCTGGAATGAGAGGGGAAAATCGCTCTTTTTCTTTGCTCAAAGAATTGTAAATAAACAAATCGCGATGCTCCGGTTTAGGCAACTCCATGAGGGTTTAAAAAGAGGTGTTTAATTTGATGTAGTCTAAAAATTCTCTTTTGACTTTTTCATTTTTGAATTGTCCGCCAAATTCACTCGTTACAGTAGAGCTATCGATGTCTCTGATGCCACGAGAGTTTACACACAAGTGCTTAGCATCAATGACACAAGCTACATCTTCAGTATTTAAAATTTCTTGCAGTTCTTTGACAATTTGCATGGTTAATCGCTCTTGGACTTGAGGTCTTTTAGCGTAATAATCTACAACACGATTCATTTTGGACAAGCCAACAACAGTCCCCTTCGAAATGTATGCGATGTGTGCTCGACCGACAATGGGTAAAAGATGGTGTTCGCAGGTGGAGTAAAGGGTGATGTTTTTTTCCACAAGCATTTCGCCGTACTTGTATTTGTTTTCAAAGGTTGAGGCCTTTGGTTTGTTTTCTGGGTTTAATCCTCCAAAGATTTCTTTGACAAACATTTTAGCCACCCGTTTAGGAGTGCCTTTAAGACTATCATCGGTAAGATCCATGCCTAAAGTCTCTAAAATGTTCCTCATGTTGTCTTCAATTAGGTCCATTTTTTCCTGATCTCCTTTGTCAAAGGCATCAGGGCGTAAAGGGGTGCGGCTTGAAGACCCAATGTGCTCATTGCCATAGGCTTCTATTTCTTGTAATTGTTTTTCTAAATCCATAAAGCGGTATTCGGTAATTTTTTTTGTACCACAAAGATACGTATCTAAGTGGTCACTTGGAAAATACTTATTGATTTAACACGTTTATAGCATAAATAATGGTAAAATATGATTAATTTGTCCACCTTATTTTCTGCCTGAATGAAGCAATTTTTACGCCTACTTTTATTGCTCTTTTCGACAACAATCTTTGGACAGGTTCCCCTTACTCGAATTGTCCCTCAGATCGTTGGACAATACGATTTCACCGCGATTGGTAACACATTAAACGTTGGAGCAAATCCTGTCCCTTGTGAGCTACTGCCTCAGAGTTCTGCCACGTTGAATCTGCAACCTAATGAGACCTTCTTTCAGGCTCATATGTACTGGTCAGCATCGGGCCCTGCGGATGATGCTGTTTCATTGAACGGTAACCCTGTGTTGGCCGAGCGTACGTTTACCATCAATAATAATTTTGGTTTGTATAACACGCACTATGCCAACGTCACCAATTTGGTCGCGGCCATTGGCAATGGCGTTTACACTTTTTCAGATTACTTAGGATCGATACCGTGCGGTAATAGCACCAATTACGGTGGCTGGATGATTTACGTCATTTTTACCGAACCGACCTTGCCTCAAAATCAAATCAGCATTTTTGAAGGTTTTGACGGTGTTTGGGGTTCCAATCCAGAATTGGACATTACCCTCACAGGAATTGATGTGGCCACCGATGATTTGGCAAAAATTGGATTTTTAGCTTGGGAGGGAGATGCCTCTATCGCCGTACAGGAGACCTTGACCATCAATGGCATTTTGATTGATAACCCGCCCTTAAACCCGGGAAATAATGCTTTTAATGGGACCAATAGCTATACCAATTCGTCAACGCTCTGGAATATGGACTTGGATGTCTATGATCTTCAAGGCATTGTCCAACCTGGAGACACCCAGATTGACATTCAATTGACCTCTGGTCAGGATCTGGTCTTGATTAACAACGTAATAACGGCGGTTAATTCTGAAATACCTGATGCCGCCTGTACCATTGATGATTTGGATGTTATCTGTGACAATGGACAGAATTTATTCATCGATTACACCGTTTATAATTTGCCCTCAACAAGTCCCTTGTCAGCCGGGACCCGAGTCGATTTCTATTGGCAAAACGTGGGTGGGGGGCCACTAAATTATCTCGATACTGTTTTTACCACTGCGAATATCCCGATAGGAGGATCAGAATCAGGCAATACCATTTTAAACTTGGTTGGGACACCGCCGCAATTTAATTTGGTGATGGTCGTGGATC
>WTIY01000215.1 GCA_011525065.1 Flavobacteriales bacterium | reverse complement strand
ATTCTTTTTTATGTCTGCTGCTTCTTCAGAATTCGAAACAACGGGTTCGTCAGCTATGTACTGGTTAGTTTTGGCTTATTTATTTCACACTGTTGGCGAGTTGTGTATTTCTCCTGTAGCGCTTTCCTACATTACCAAATTAGCCCCGTTGAAGTACGCTTCATTGATGATGGGTGTTTATTTTGCCATGACCGGTTTTGGTAATAAGCTCGCAGGACTTTTGGGAGAATCTGCTTCAACCTATGGAGAGTTTACCATATTTACCGGAATCGCTTTATTCTGCGTGGCTTTTGGGCTGATGGTATTGCTTTTTAGAAAAAAACTTGAGGTCCTGACCCACGGCATTGAAGATACTGAACAATAAAAATTAAACTGATGAATACTGATATTGAAAACTTATTTAAAGACAAGGTTCTAGGACATCCAGCAGGACTTTTTGTATTGTTTTTTACCGAAATGTGGGAGCGTTTTTCCTATTACGGCATGCGCGCACTTTTGGTGATGTTTTTTACGGCCTCCTTACTGGACGAAGGCTGGGGATGGCCACGTGAATACGCCTTTGCCATTTTTGGGACTTATACCTCGATGGTTTATTTATCGACCCTACTTGGGGGGTATGTTTCTGACCGTAAAATTGGATTCAGATATGCCATTTTAGTCGGGGCCTTGCTCATGACGCTCGGTCATGCATGCATGGCCTTAGAAACCGAATTTTTCATCTATACAGGCTTGATTTTATTGGTTTTTGGTAGCGGTTTTTTTAAGCCAAACATGACCTCTATTATTTCTGCCATGTATGCTTCTAGACCAGAGAAAAAGGACGGGGCGTATACCATTTTTTACATGGGGGTCAATGCCGGAGCCTTCCTAGGGATTTTGTTATGTGGCTACATGGGAGAGCAAGTAGGATGGTCATGGGGATTTGGCCTTGCCGGTATTTTTATGCTTTTTGGGCTACTACAATTTTGGTGGGCTCAAGATATATTTGGTAGCATTGGTCTAAAGCCTAAATATGCTGATCAAAAGGAAATAGAATTGGGCCCAGACGAGCCTAAACTCAACCCCTTTACGAATTTTCAGTTAGGAATCATTGCCCTTGCCGCGGTGATCGGTTTGGCTTGGATCATTAACGATCCGGTAGCAAAAATTTCAGAAGGAGCTTATAATTTATTCAATTTTAGTGTGGCGGGCCTTGACGGTTCCTCTTTCATGATTCTTTTGGCTTTGGGTTTATTTATCGCTCTATTAGCCATTCGATTGCCCAGATATGACAAAATCACCATGGACCGTATGCTGGCCGTGATGTTTTTTGCCTTCATTACCATTTTCTTCTGGGCTATTTTTGAACAAGCGCCAAGTTCGCTTACCATTTTTGCCCGAGATTATACAGATCGAATGTTGGAGGGTAACTCGGCATTGATTTTTAAAGTGGTGGATGCCTTAGTGACCATTGTCCCCCTTGGGGTCATTACCTGGGTGCTCTTTAAACTGTTTGGCAAAACTTTTGTGAGCTATAAATGGTCGAACATCATACTGGGTTTGAGTTTTGTGATCATTTGGGCCATTGCCCTTTATCGATTAAACGACAAGTTTAGTCAAGATGTTGCTGAAATAGACGCCTCCTGGTTCGGAATTTTAAACTCGTTATTTATCATCACTTTTGCGCCTTTATTCTCTCGTTGGTGGGAAAGCAAATACAATCCAAATGCCAACATGAAATATGCCATTGGTATGTTTTTACTCGGACTCGGAATGGCCTGTGTCGCTGTTGGCGCATCAGATATACCGGTTGGAGCAGAGACGGCTTCGGTGAGCATTATTTGGCTGATTCTGGTTTACTTTTTCCATACCATGGGTGAGCTCTGTGTTTCTCCTGTGGCCCTATCTTATGTCAGTAAATTGGTGCCCGGTCGAATGATTGCCATGATGTTTGGTGTATGGTATTTGGCCGTAGCCATCGGAATGAAATTAGCGGGTGTTTTTGGAGAGGCTTCAGAGGAAATTGCACAAACACAAGGACTGAGTTCTTTTTTCTGGATGTTAACTGCAGTCGCTGTAGGCTTGTCAGTATTTTCAGCGCTGATGTACCCGATTATCCGAAAATTAATGCACGGGGTACGATAGAATTTGGCTTGATGTTTGTTATTGATTGAGACATGAAATACAGAATCAGTTTGACTTTTTTACTGATGATTTGGGCCCAAGGTCTGTGGGCCCAAGAAATTCAGTGGATGACCCTAAATGAAGCTCTTATTGCTCAAAAGACAGCGCCCAAAAAAATCCTAATTGATGTTTATACCGTTTGGTGCGGACCGTGTAAACTTCTGGACAGGAATACTTTTGGGCACCCGGGGGTAGCTGCATTTATCAATCAGCATTTTTACCCGGTAAAATTCAATGCTGAAGGAGATTCAGAAGTCAATTATCGATCCAAGAAGTACCGTAACCCTGGTTATGATCCGGCCAAGGCAAAAAGACGAAACTCGGTTCATGAGTTTTCGCGTTATTTGGGGGTTAGAGCTTATCCCACTGTTGTTTTTTTAGATGAATCGGGAGGATTGATTAAAAGTATCCGCGGTTACCGGACACCGCCTCAAATCGAATTATTTTTAAGATTCTTTGGTACGGACCTTTGGCGGGAAATCCGAACTCAAGAGGCTTATGATCAATACGTGGCAAACTTTAAACCCAGTTTTCAATGATTGGTTTTAAATCTCTGTTGTTGTGTATAACCCTTTTAATGACTCCAGTCATATCCCTTGGGCAAATTGAGTGGATGAGCATGAATGAGGCATTGGCGGCGCAAAAAGTGACTCCTAAAAAGATCTTCATGGACGTTTACACCGATTGGTGTGGCCCCTGCAAACTTTTGGATAGAAATACCTTTACAAATAAGCGATTGATTCGATATATGAAAAAGCACTACTACGCGGTGAAATTTGACGGTGAGGGGACTGAGGCCATAACTTACAAGGACTTTACTTATACCAATCCGAATCATCAGCCTGAACGCAAAGGACGAAATAGTCAGCACTTTTTTGCCGATGCACTCCGAATTAATGCCTACCCTAGCTTGGTCTTTTTTGACGAAACAGGTGAGTTGATTCAGGCCTTGCCAGGATATAAAACGGCGCAAGAACTCGAACTTTTTCTGAAGTTGGTGGCCTCTGATGATTACAAAAATGTGCTCACAGAAGAGGCTTGGGCGCGGTACCAAGATGAATTTAAAAGTACTTTTTAAATTCTGCCTCTGAACTCTCTATGGCGCCTTGTGCATAAGTATCCAAAAGTTTTAGTCATCCTTCAGTGTGTCAAAAATCAGTGAAGCCACTCGATCACTGGCTCCCTCAGGACCTATTTTGGACTGCAGTCGCTGATAGTCGTCGAGTTGTTGCTGACGTCCTTTATTACTCAGAATATATTCCAG
>WTIY01000057.1 GCA_011525065.1 Flavobacteriales bacterium | reverse complement strand
TTTGTCAAGTACCAGTGGTATATGTTCGTGGGTCACAGCCTGAAATTCAGGTGATCAAACGTGATGGTGAGACTGAAAAAATAAAAGGGCTTAAACTCACAAGAGAATTGAGCCAAGAGATTTTTAAACGTACCGATGAGGTCGTGCAACTTAATGTTAGGTGTTAACTCAATGAAATTTATTAAACGCAGTACGGGACATATAAAGCACTACGCCAGCCTTCTTGTTGGGCTTAGTATGGTCTCTTGCGCGTTTAATGCAAATCAACAACCCAGCCAAGCTATGGATCTTAAATCCGCATCAGAACTTTTAGGCAATCCAGATTATCCCGCCATCTCTTATGGAGGATACCGCGGTAAAAGTCGAGAGGAGCAACCCGACATGGCTCAATTAAAAGAAGACATAAGGATCATGCACGCTATGGGCATTCGATTTTTAAGGACCTATAATCTGCAATTCCCTCATGCGGCCAATGTGGTCAAAGCCATTGATGAATTGAAAAACACCAACCCTGAGTTTGAAATGTACGTTATGTTGGGTGTATGGATTGATTGTGCTGGTGCCTGGACTGCTGCGCCGGACCATACTCAGGAAAATTATGAGGCCAATTCAGGCGAGATTGATCGGGCGGTAGCCCTAACCGTAGAGTATCCGGACATCATTAAAGTAATTGCTGTGGGCAATGAGGCGATGGTTCACTGGGCCAGTCCTTATTTTGTCTCTCCGGCGGTTATCTTAAATTGGGTTAATCATTTACAAGATTTAAAATCCAAGGGCAATTTGCCAAAGGATTTATGGATTACCAGCTCTGACAATTTTGCCTCTTGGGGTGGAGGTGGTTCTGAATATCACAACGACGCGCTGATTGCCCTGATTCGGGCTGTAGATTATGTTTCTGTGCACACGTATCCATTTCACGACACGCATTACAACCCCTCTTTTTGGCAAGCAGAGGACAATTCTTCTGAGGCTCAAAGCGCGTTAAAATCTGATGATCAACAGGCCTTTAAAATCGATGAAATCAACCGGCTCATGGAGCGTGCACTGACCTACAGTCAGCAACAATACCTCAGCGTTTTAAGCTATGTTAAGAGTTTGGGTATTGACAAGCCAATTCATATTGGAGAAACGGGTTGGGCCAGTCATTCTGATGGTTTTTATGGAGCACAGGGCTCTAGGGCAGCAGATGAATACAAGCAGGCCCTATATTACAATAAGATGATGCGCTGGACTCAGGAACAGGGCATCACTTGTTTCTTTTTTGAGGCCTTTAATGAGCCCTGGAAAAGCGCTTTAAATCCGAATGATTCTGAAAATCATTTTGGTTTATTCAATGAACAGGGGCAGGCCAAATATGCCATATGGCCTCTAGTAAATCAGGGGGTTTTTAAGGGGCTTACCAGAGATGGAAAGCCTGTAGTTCCGACCTATTCAGGTGATGCAGAACAACTCATCTCAGAGGTGCTTTTGCCTGTTGAAACCCAAAATAAATCAAGTCTAGAATGACATTGGCTCAGCGACATATTAAAATAGTCTTTACGAGCTTGGCGCTTTGTGTGGCGCATGGTTTGTTGGGTCAAACTTCACAGGTAGGGACCCGTATAGAACAAGGTTATTTGTTTGATCAATCAGGACTGTTTTACATTAAAGGGGTGTGTTATCACCCTGTAGCAGTCGGGGGTAAAACGAGATCTTTTGAACGATTGAATGAGGACCTGGTGTTGATGAAGCAAGCCGGCATTAATGCCATCAGAGTTTATGAACCTATTGATGATTTATCGGTCCTAGATGCTATCTATCAGTCGGGCATTAAGGTAATTATGGGTTTTGGTTACGATCAAAACGGTTATTACGATTTACGTTCTGGAACGTATTTGGACTATGTCAAACGCTTTAAAGATCATCCTGCGATTCTGTTTTGGGAATTGGGTAATGAATACAATTTTAACCCACAGTGGTTCGGCGGGACCCTTGATTTATGGTATGACACACTGGCCAATGCTGTTGATGCCATCCATGGTGAAGACCCGAATCATCCTGTGGCCTCTGCTCACGGTGAAGTACCGGAACCTGAGGTATTTGAGAAACTCGACGCGATTGATTTATGGGGCATGAACGTATATCGTTGGGATGAGTCGTATAAAGCCTTGGAGGCGTTCAGCAAGCGAAGCGATAAACCGGTTTATTTTTCTGAATTAGGGGCGGATAGTTACATGACAAACGAGCGATTGGGTTATGCTAAGGGACCCAACCAAAGGGCGCAAGCTGATGCCACCGAAAAAATTTTAAAGGCCATTATGATACCAGAATCACGAAGTGCGGGTGTCGCGGTTTTTTCATTTACCGATGGTTGGTGGAAAGCGGGGCATCCTGAACGACAAGATGTCGGTGGATGGGCACCGGGAAGCAGCGGAGTGCCTTATGATGCGACAGCTAATGAGGAATATTGGGGGATTGTCGATATCGATCGTAAGAAAAAATTGGTTTATGGGGTGATCCAAGAAATTTTCAAGGATTATTCTGGCCCAAAGGTTAAACCTCAACCCAAGTAATTCAATTTGCTATAAAAAAGTCAAAATAAGACCATTAAAAGTCAAATGATAAGATGAATCAATTTTAAGGTAAAAGCTGGAACACTGAGGAAAGCAAAATGATTTTTGCATGCATGAAGGAATGATACATATCGAGAAAACAGACATTAAGGTAAGGACTTATCAAACCGATCGGACGGGACGTAAATTAAGCGCGATAAAGGCCGATTCATGCGGTCAAATTACTCATGACGGTCCCATAGCTGAGGTTGAGGTTTTTGTGGATCGAACGCATAAAAGACAGACCATCACTGGTTTTGGTGGATCATTTACAGACGCTTCAGCTTATTTAGTAAACCAGATGAGTCTGGCCCAAAGACAAAACATCATAAAGGCTTATTTCTCTTGTGACGGCGCGAATTATACCTTGACCAGAACGCATATGAATTCCTGTGATTTCTCGCGTAGGCAATACGCTTACGCACCAGTAGCAGGAGACGTGACCTTGACCCATTTCAACATTGATCACGATCGAGATTATTTGATTCCCATGATCAAAATGGCTCAAAAAGTATCCCGAGACGGGTTCAGATTGATCGCTTCGCCCTGGACTGCGCCTCCATGGATGAAAGACAACAATTCATGGGTCGGAGGGGAACTTTTGAAAGAACATTATACCACTTGGGCTGAATTTTTCGCAAAATATGTCGAGGCCTACGAACTAGAGGGTATCCCCATATGGGGTTTTACTGTTGAGAATGAGCCCCATGGTAATGGGGAGAATTGGGAGAGCATGCATTTTACTCCTGAGCAAATGACAGACTTCGTTCGCCATCATTTGGGTCCAACTTTGGAACATAGAGGACTGTCTCATGTTAAGCTGCTGGGGTATGACCAAAATCGCGAGGGCCTAGATCATTGGGTGTCGGTCATGTATCGGGATGTTCAAAGTGCCCGTTATTTTGACGGGACTGCAGTTCATTGGTATGAGAGTACCTGGGATTATTTTCCTGAGGCACTTGAGCGGGCTCATGCGGCTGCACCCGAAAAGTATTTAATTCAAACAGAGGCCTGTTGTGATGCTCAAAAGCCTGTTTGGCAAGACGATGATTGGTACTGGCGAGAAGAAGCTACAGATTGGGGATATACTTGGCGTGAGCCTGAGAAAAAATATTTGCACCCCAAATACGCCCCGGTACATCGTTACGCTCGGGACATTATCGGTTGTTTGAATCATTGGGTTGATGGCTGGATCGATTGGAATATGGTACTCGATAGAGAAGGGGGGCCAAACTGGTTCGAAAACTGGTGTATTGCCCCGGTCATTGTGGATCCAGATCGTGACCAGGTCTACTACACCCCGATATACTATGTGATGAGCCACTTCAGTAAGTTCATTCGACCAGGTCATGTGGTATTGGGCCATTCATGTGATCACAAAGAACTGATGTTGACAGTAACAGAAGGCTCTGATGGTGAGGTTGTTATGGTGGTGTTTAATCCAACCTCAATGCCCTTAAAATTGAACATTAACGGCTTAGGGTCATCCTTCGACCAAATTATTGATGCCCAGGCCATACAGACGATAACTATAAACAACTAACAACAATAACTAATAACTACGACTATGGAGGATTCGAAAATGATGACTAAGAACAAGGTTTCAGCCGGCCAAAAAATAGCTTTTGGTTTTGGCATGTTGGCCAATCAAATGTTCCCGGCAGCTCTGGGGGTATTTATCATCGTATTGGTGCAAGATTTGGGTTTTGCAGCCATACTTTGGGGAATTATACAATTTGTGCCCAGAATATTCGATGCGATTACCGATCCAATTATGGGATTCATTTCAGACAATACTAAGTCAAAATGGGGTCGCCGAAGACAGTATGTCTTTATCGGCGCCTTGATCATGGGCTTGGCTTATGTCGCGATGTGGCAGTTGCACAAGGACGATGGTGTGGTGTATAATTTCATTTACTTTTTGAGTTGGTCCTTGTTGTTTTATCTCGGACTAACGATTTTTAGTGTACCCTATGTCGCCATGGGTTATGAAATTAGTGAGGATTTTCACGAGCGAACAGAAATCATGGCCGTTGCTCAGTTCATCGGTCAATGGGCATGGGTCATAGCGCCCTGGTTTTGGGTGATTTTATACGATCCTGCTTGGTTTCCTGACGGTGCAGATCAGGGGGTTCGTGAATTATCGATTTGGGTGGCAATTCCCTGTACGATATTTGCTTTGATTCCTGCCTTGTTCATCAAGAGCAAGTCGACGCTCGATCGGAGTGAATTTCTACCCATTAGTGCCCAGCATATTTTGCGCAGTGTACGTGGTATTTTTGCCTCAGCCTTCGAGGCCTTCAAAATTCCTCAGTTTAGACAAATCGCAGGAGCGACCTTTCTGATTTTCAATTCCTTTAATGTCATTGCGGCTTACACCTTTTTAATTATTGTGCATTATTTGTTCAATAGCGATCCAGCCAGTGCAGGAAATTGGCCGGCCATGCATGGATCGGTTGGTGCGCTTATTACCACTTTTTTGGTGATTCCAATCATCACTAAAATGTCAAAAGTACTCGGCAAGAAAAAGGCGTTTATCGTATCTCAGCTTATTTCTATCATCGGTTATGTGTTGTTCTGGTTTTTGTTTGTCCCTGGCAAGCCTTACTTGTTCTTAATTGCCTTGCCGTTTCACTCTTTTGGAATCGGGAGCTTGTTCACCATCATGATGAGCATGACCGCTGACGTTTGTGATTTGGATGAATTACAAACAGGTAAGCGAAGAGAGGGCGTTTTAGGGGCGGTCTATTGGTGGATGGTCAAATTGGGCTTTGGAATTGCCGCTCTTTTAGGAGGATTTATTTTGTCGGTGGTAGGATTCGATGCTGAAAATGTGACGGAATCTGCTGTAACAGGGATGCGCTTGTTCTATACCTTTTTACCGATTGCGGGTGTGATTGGGGCCATTCTCATCATGCGTAACTACGATATCACTGAGGAAAAAGCACAACAGATTAAAACACAACTGGCCGAAAGGAAAAAGAATTAAATCAATTTAATTATAAATACACGTTCATGTCTTACAGAAAAGAAAAAATGATGTCATTGACCGGGGTTGAGGTCAATGCAATGAGTCGAGATGGTTTAAAAGAGCAGAGTAAAAACTTGCTCAATGAAAAAATGCACGGTATTTGTTTCAGTCCCTATGAGGGGGCGCAAAAGCCGGGGGATCCAATTAGTGAGGAGCAAGTCAGGAGAAAATTAGCCCTGTTGCAGCCTTACACAAAGTGGATTCGAACTTTTTCCTGTACTCAGGGTAATGAAATCATTCCCAGACTTGCCAAGGAATACGGGTTTAAAACCCTTGTTGGGGCTTGGCTTGGGGAAGATTTACAAAAGAATGAACAAGAAATTAGCGCTCTTGTTGAATTAGCTAAGGCTGGTTATGTCGATGTTGCTGGTGTAGGTAATGAGGTCATGTATCGCAAAGAACTTGAAGAGGAGGTGTTGATCGCCTACATCGATTCGGTTAAAGCCCAGTTGCCTGAGGTGCCTGTGGGCTATGTCGATGCCTATTACGAGTTTACCAATCGCCCAAAAATTACACAGGCTTGTGATGTAATCCTAGCCAATTGCTATCCCTATTGGGAGGGCTGTGGCATTGATTATTCATTGCTTTACATGAAGCAAATGTACTATCAAGCTCAACAAGCCGCTCCGGGTAAACGAGTCATCATTACAGAGACCGGGTGGCCGAGCGAGGGAGAGGCTCTTGGGGCTGCCATGCCTGGCTATGAAAATGCCCTTAAATATTTTATTAATGCTCAGAATTGGTCTCAAAGTGAAGATATAGAGATGTTTTATTTCTCTGCTTTTGATGAGTCGTGGAAGGTGGACGCTGAGGGAAGTGTAGGCGCCTATTGGGGACTGTGGGATCAAAATGAGCAATTGAAGTTTTAGCGTCGTATATTAGGCGATACAGTCGAATCCAAGTATGTTGAATTACCCGTCTTTTTTTGGCGTTAAGGCCGGCCAGGCCGTATGCTACTCAGGTTATCGTCGTGGTCAAAGACCAGGGGAGGCCATTCCCAGTCGCGCTGAGGTTTTAGAGGATCTGGTTTTGGTTGCTCAGCATTTTGATTACATCAGATTGTACAGCATTGATGACCATACTGAAATGGTCCTCGATATTCTGTCTGAAAATCAAATTGACTTAAAAGTCATGATTGGCGCGTATTTGGAGGCAGAGGTTAATAACCCGCATTGCGGATGGGACTCAGGGGTTTATTCTGAGGAGGTTCTCTTGGCAAATCGCGATAAAAACCAGGATCAGGTTCAGGCTTTGATTCGTGTCGCCGAGCAATATTCAGACTTAATCTTTGCATTGGCCGTTGGCAATGAGGCCTGTGTCTCATGGACCGATCATTTGGTGCCAGTTGAGCAAATAATCAATTATTTGACACAGGTTAAAAACCATTGTCATCAACCCGTGACTGTTTGCGATAATTACGTGCCTTGGCTCGGCCCGATGGAGCCTCTTGTGGCCTGTGTAGATTTTATTGCCATCCATTCTTATCCCGCATGGGAATACACTGATTTAGATCAGGCGCTCTCACTGACTCAAAGTGATTTGGAGAAAGTCACCGCTAAATACCCAAATAAACCGGTAGTCATTACAGAGGCTGGCTGGCCAACACGTGCCAATGGCAAGGGCATACCGGTCAATTTTGCCCATCCGATGGCGCAAAAAACTTATTTTCAAGCCATCAGTCGTTGGGCCAAAAAACAGGAAGTTTTGGTGTTTTGGTTTGAGGCCTTTGACGAACCGTGGAAGGGCTCTGAGGACCCGGATGAACCAGAAAAGCATTGGGGGCTTTACACCGTTGATCGAATGCCAAAAAGAGCTTTGACAAAAGGTGGCTACAAGCCATAAGCAAACTTGGTGTACCTTTGTTAAAATTTCTTTTATGGCACATCGTGCAGGTTTTGTGAACATCATCGGGAATCCAAATGTGGGTAAAAGCACGCTAATGAACGCCTTTGTAGGGGAGCGCTTGTCCATCATTACCAGTAAAGCGCAAACCACGCGTCACCGAATACTAGGGATTGTTAATGGCGATGATTTTCAGGCAGTGTTTAGCGATACTCCAGGTATCATAAAGCCCGCCTATGCCTTACAATCTCATATGATGGAGTTCGTTAAATCGGCCTTTGACGACGCTGATGTGCTGATTTATATGGTCGAACTCGGCGAAAAAGATTTGAAGGACGATGCTTTTTTTGAGCGCATAAATCAGGCTGAGATTCCCGTTTTGCTCCTGCTCAACAAAATTGACTTGGGCAATGAAGACAAGTTAAAAGAAGCCTTCATTTATTGGCAAGAGAAAGTGCCCAAGGCTGAGGTTTTTGGCGTTTCTGCCACGGAAAATTTTGGGATTAAGGAAGTTTTTGAACGCATAATTGCACTTTTACCAGAGTCGCCCGCATTTTATCCAAAAGATCAGCTTACCGATAAGCCCGAACGCTTCTTTGTCAATGAAATCATTCGCGAAAAAATCTTGCTTCAATACAAAAAGGAAATTCCTTATTCGGTTGAGATCGATACCGAAGAATTTTTTGAGGATGAGACGATTATTCGGATTCGATCGGTCATCATGGTTGAGCGAGAAACCCAAAAAGGCATTATTATTGGCCATAAAGGTCAGTCCTTAAAGTGGGTGGGAATCGAAGCGAGAAAGGATCTAGAACGTTTTTTTGGCAAGCAAATTTTTATAAAACTTGTGGTAAAAGTCAATAAAAATTGGCGGAGTAACCCCAAACAACTCAAGCGCTTTGGTTATGACGCCAAATAGACTCTGGTTCTGGCCTCACCACATTAAAATGCCCGTTATCCAAGTTTTGTTTATCATTTAAACCTTAACTTTGCCCATGAAATTGAGGTCATGAGTATAGTTGCTATTGTCGGTCGTCCGAATGTGGGAAAATCGACGTTTTTCAATCGATTAATTCAAAGGCGCGAAGCCATTGTCGATGCCGTAAGTGGGGTAACTCGTGACCGACACTACGGCAAAAGCGATTGGAATGGTAAAACTTTTTCGTTGATTGATACCGGTGGATATGTCGTGGGCAGTGATGATGTTTTTGAAGCAGAAATAGATAAACAGGTTGAGTTGGCCATCGGTGAAGCAGACGTGATCATTTTTATGGTGGATGTTACCCATGGCATCACGGGTATGGATCAAGAAGTGGCTCAACTCCTACGTCGCAGTAAAAAGCCCTATTTTTTAGCCGTTAACAAGGTGGATAATGCCAATCGGGAACAAGATGCCGTAGAGTTTTACGGTCTTGGTGTGGATCGCTACTTCACCATTTCCAGCATTAATGGAAGTGGAACTGGTGACTTATTGGATGCTGTTGTCACGGCCTTGCCCGAGGCCAAAGAAGAAAACACCTCAGAGCTCCCGAGGTTTGCTGTTGTCGGGCGACCAAACGCAGGTAAATCCTCATTCATCAATGCCCTAATCGGTGAAGATCGATTTGTGGTGACCGATATCGCAGGAACCACCCGGGACAGCATCGACACTCAATACAACCGGTTTGGTTTTGATTTCAATCTTGTGGATACGGCAGGAATCCGCAAGAAAAGTAAGGTCAAAGAAGACTTAGAATTCTACAGTGTCATGCGCAGCGTAAGGGCTATTGAGCATTGTGATGTGGTGCTTTTAGTGTTCGATGCCATGCGTGGATTTGATGGACAGGTACAGAATATTTTTTGGTTGGCTCAACGCAACAATAAGGGCGTGGTGATTTTGGCCAACAAGTGGGACCTTGTGGATAAGGACCACAAGACAACCAAAGCCATGGAGCAGTACATTCGGCAACAGTGTGAGCCCTTTGTGGACGTCCCCATTGTCTTTATGAGCGCCTTGTCGAAACAACGGATTTACAAGGCTATTGAGACAGCCGTAACCGTTTATGAGAACCGAAGTAAAAAGGTTAAAACCAGTCAGTTAAATGATGTGATGCTGCCCATTATTCAAGCCACTCCACCGCCAGCAACCAAGGGAAAGTACGTGAAAATAAAATTCTGTACCCAATTGCCGACGCCTTATCCAAGCTTTGCTTTTTTCGCCAACTTGCCCCAATATGTAAAGGATCCATACAAGCGATTTTTGGAAAACCAGCTGCGCGAACATTTCGATTTTAATGGAGTTCCGATAACGGTTTACATCAGAAAGAAATAAAGAATATTCAAAGTTTTTTGATTAAATGCTGCGATCCTTGATCAATATTCACTTTTCACGCAGAAGTCACGCTCTGTTTAATTATGATAAAGCTTAATTCAATGTCAGAGACTTACATCAAGGAAATATCGAATGCATCTGTTTATGATGTCGCTGTTAAAACTCCTGTTCATAAAGCACGATTACTCAGCCTTAAGCTAAATAATCAAATCTTGCTGAAGCGTGAAGATTTGCAATCTATTTTTTCGTTCAAATGTCGCGGAGCCTTTAACAAAATAGTCAACCTATCCCCTGAAGCCATGAAGCGTGGGGTGATTGCGGCATCGGCTGGCAATCACGCCCAAGGGGTGGCTTTGGCTGCATCCTTTTTGGACATCCAATCCACCATTGTTATGCCAAAGACAACCCCGCGAATTAAAATCGAGGCTGTTAAAAGTCATGGGGCCTCAGTTATTTTGCACGGGGATACATTTGAACACGCTGTGGATCATGCCAGACTTATTGAAGCCAGTGAAGGGATGATTTACATACCGCCCTATGATGATCCTTATGTCATCGCCGGTCAAGGAACTGTTGGTCTTGAGCTGACTCAACAACTTGATGAAGCTCCAGATGCTATTTTTATTCCAGTCGGTGGTGGGGGACTACTAGCAGGTATGGCTACTTTTCTTCGCCATTATTGGCCCGAAACTAAAATTTTTGGGGTTGAGCCTGACGATGCAGCATGTCTTGATTTAGCCATGAAGACTGGCCGTCGTGAAACGCTGAAGGAGGTAGGCCTATTCGCTGAGGGATGCGCTGTGGCCCAAATAGGCCAAGAAAACTTTAAACGAATTAAAACAAACATAGACGGTGTCATAACGGTTAATGGAGACGAAATCTGTTCGGCGATTAAAGATATTTTTGAGGATACACGGAGCATAGCTGAGCCGGCAGGTGCCCTTGCCGTGGCAGGAATTAAAAAATTACTTGAGCAAACTGAGCTTTGTAACAAAACCTTACTTGCGGTAGTGAGCGGGGCCAATACAAATTTCGATCGATTGCGTTACATTTCAGAACGTACAGAATTTGGCGAAAAGAGCGAGGCAATTATTAGTGCCATAATTCCAGAAGTTCCAGGTGCCTTTAAAGCCTTTTGTTCGGCCATTGGTAGGAGAAATATCACGGAATTCAATTATCGTTATTCAAATCCAGACCAAGCCAGAGTATTTGCTGGAGTTTCTGTTGAATCCGGAACCGATGATGTTCAAAACCTATTTCATGATTTGTCTTTAGTGGGTTATGAAATAGAGGATTTGACAGATAATGAAATGGCAAAATTACATGTAAGATATATGGTAGGTGGACGTGCCCTCGGTCAATCAATGAATGAATTGATTTATCGATTTGAGTTTCCCGAAAGACCAGGTGCCTTGGCAAAATTTCTTGAAGTACTCGGTGACCAATACAACATCAGTCTTTTTCACTACCGAAATCACGGCGCGGACTACGGTCGTATTTTAGTAGGATTTCATGCCGAAAAGGATGAAAACATGAGGCTTCGAGCTGCTTTTGATGAATTAGGCTATCGCTACTGGGAAGAAACAGAAAACAGGGCCTACAAACAGTTTTTAGGACCGAGATAGTCAAGGTTATTTGAGTATTTCAAGGAAATTACCTTAGAGCTGCTCTTTGATGCGCAAGAGTTGGGCCTTAATTGATTCGAGTTTTTGAATCAGTTCAAAATCCTGGGTTTTGTGCTTGCCCTCTTTAATTTGAGTTTTCGCCCCCTCCAAGGTGAATCCACGCTCTTTAACCAAGTGATAAATCATCGATAGATTTTTTACATCTTCAGGAGTGAATTTTCTGTTGCCCTTGGCATTTTTTTTGGGGCGTAACAGGTCGAATTCTTTCTCCCAGAACCGAATTAAAGAAGGATTCACGCCAAAGGCCTTGGCCAATTCGCCAATGCCGTAATAACGTTTTTCGGGAAGGTTAAGGTGCATTAATCCAGGGATTGATTTTCTTGTTGGGATAAGGCCAACATTTTGGCGTATTCCTCTGGAGTTAGGTTGCCATAGTAAAAATTGATGGGGTTGATGCGGCGACCGTCCTTGTGGATTTCGTAGTGCAAATGAGGCGCTTCACTTCGACCAGTGCTGCCGACAAATCCGATCAGGTCTCCTCTTTTTACCTTTTGTCCACGACGGACATTATACTTGAACAAGTGCGCATAAATGCTGACATAACCGAAACCGTGATCAATCCTGATGTGTTTGCCAAAACCCGATGAACGGTTATCGGCCCGTTTAACGACCCCATCCCCTGTGGCGTAAATGGGTGTCCCTCTGGGTGCCGTAAAATCCATGCCATAATGAAACTTTCTAGCCTTTGTAAATGGGTCTCTTCGATAACCAAATCCTGAGGCCATGCGCGTAAGGTCTTCATTGTTGACAGGTTGAATGGCCGGGATGGCTTCAAGCAACTTTTCTTTATCGCTGGCCATTCGCGCAATTTCGTCCAGAGATCTCGATTGAACGACAATTTGCTTGGTTAAAACATCAAGGCGTTCGCTGGTGCTACGCAGCAATTCTGAATGATCAAAACCCTCCAAGTTACGATAGCGATTAACCCCACCAAAACCGGCTTTACGTTGTTC
>WTIY01000148.1 GCA_011525065.1 Flavobacteriales bacterium | reverse complement strand
TAATGGGGACTGAATAGGTGACAAAATCGGAAGGACTTTTAAAGTCTCCGTCATCGATCCTAAAGCAGACTCCCTCCACAAAATACCACATAATTTGCGCAATTAAATTGGGAGCGCTCTCGTGCTTTTCAAAGGCCTTAAGCTCATATAGGCCAAATGATTTAACCCCATTGCTGATGCCAGCATATCGGGACAAAGCGCAAATCTCACGACTGTCAAATCCATTGGGGCTTTTGTGGTATTTCAAACTCAGCGCGCCGCTTTTTATGCTCGCAACGTCAATGGCCACAACATGGGCTTGTCGCATGATGGGTTCTACCACACTTATGTCTTCGATGAGTTGGCCCAATCGGTACGCCTCAAAATGCAATTTATCCATCAGGGCAATTTCATCTGGAGGATTTAAGTACGACTGATAACCCAACACACTGTAATTCATAAGATTGTAAGGCTTGTTGGCCACCATTTTGCCTACATAGGCCTTGTTGGTCATGGGTTTTTGGTGATCCCCTAAATCAAATCGATGATCGACATTAACGACATTGATCATTGAATAAAGCTGATCAAAAGCCCGATAATGGGCATACATCAAATCTTGGCTTCCTCCCATTACAATGGGAATCACTCCTTCTTGTAGTAGGTTACTTAGCACCTCAGTAAGTGCAAAATCTGTATCTGACACTTCACTTCCGGGAATCAAATCGCCCAGATCGACCAGAGACCAATTCCAATTGCCGGGATAAAGGTTATAAAAAGCCATTCTAACGGCATCAAAATCGATCGATTCCCCCATAAAATCGAGATCTCTACGGTGTTCTGGAACGCCAATTAAGGCAAATTTAAATGTTGTAAAGTCTGGAAATTCTTGCTCCTGTTGATGCAAACAGACCTGCTTGCCGAGCACGCCATCGGGAAGGATTTCCCTATGGGCACAGACGGCCTTAGAAACAGGTCTTAGGTATTGCTTCATTTCTTTTTAGACTTGGCAGTGCTTCTGCCTTTTGACTTCTTAGTGCTCTTGGCATCAATCATTTCTTTGGCCTGTTCCAAAGTGATTTTGTCCGCTTTGGTGGTCTTGGGTAATTCAATTTTGACTTTACCTTTAATCAGGTTAAATCGACCCCATCGCGCTTTTTCAATTCTTATGCCCGCATCTGGCCATGAAACGATAAGTTTGTCCTTTTCTTTTTGTTTTTTGTCTTCGATAAGTGCGATGATGTCTTGGTCACTCAAATTGTCAAAATCATATTTTTTATTGACGTTAATGAACATTCCGTTCCACTTGATAAACGGACCAAAACGACCTTTTCCTTTTTGAACGGGCAGATCCTCATAGACATAAATCGGTGCATCGGCTTGTTTTTTTGCCTCAATTAATTCTTGGGCTATGGACAAGTCCACAGACAATGGATCCATGCCTTGAGGTAGAGAAATAAATTGCTTACCCCAACGCACATATGGGCCGAAACGCCCATTGGCTACCTCAACATCTTGACCTTCAACCTCCCCTAGTGCCTTTGGCAATTTAAATAGGTCCATGGCCTGATCATAATCAATCATGTGCAATTGTTGATCAGGTCTCAAGCTGGCGAATTTTTTTTCCGGATCATCCGCAGCGCCCAATTGAGCAATTGGACCAAATTTACCCAGTCGAACCAAAACAGTTTTTCCAGTTTTCGGATCCGTCCCTAAAATACGTTCACCGCTCTCGCGTTCGGCGTGCTCGTTTACCTGTTCGACATTCGGATGGAATTTGCCGTAAAAGCCTTTGAGCATCTCTCTCCACTGTTCCTTACCCTCAGCGATATCATCAAAATCAGCTTCTACCTTGGCCGTAAAATTCAAATCAACAATGTCTGAAAAATGATCGACCAAAAAATCCGTTACAATAATACCAATGTCTGTAGGAACTAATTTTCCTTTATCGCTACCGACTTGCTCAGAAAGCTTTTCATGGGTAATGGTTCCCTGCTCTAATTTCAAGTACTGATAAGGTCTTGGCTTACCTTCGACCGTGCCTTTTTCAACGTATTTTCTTTGAATGATGGTCGAAATGGTCGGCGCATAAGTCGAGGGGCGTCCGATGCCCAATTCTTCGAGTTGTTTGACCAAAGAAGCCTCAGTGTATCGATACGGAGCACGTGAAAAGCGCTCTGTGGCCGTAATGGAGGCATTGCGTAGTTCCTGTCCTTCTTTTAAAGGTGGCAACATGCCTTCTTGCTCTTCTTCGTCGAAGTCTGTTCCTTCGAGATAGACTTTTAAGAATCCATCAAAGGTCAAAATTTCGCCATTGGCAACAAAATTGTGTTCTTGAGGCGTATCGGAATGAATGTCGATTTTCACTTGTGTACGCTCGAGTTTTGCCTCGCTCATCTGGGAGGCAATGGTACGCTTCCAAATCAGCTCATACAGCCGCATTTGATCCCTATCGCCTTCAATGCTGGATCGCTCAAGGTTGGTCGGGCGAATGGCCTCATGGGCCTCTTGGGCGCCTTTAGACTTTCCTTTAAATTGTCGAGGCTTACTGTAATTCGCTCCGTAATTCTGAGTAATGGCCATCTCGGCAGCCTTTTGAGCTTCTGCAGATAGATTAACACTGTCGGTTCTCATATAAGTAATCAACCCAGACTCGTACAATCTCTGAGCCACGGTCATGGTCCGACTAACCGAAAAATATAACTTTCTGGCGGCCTCTTGTTGAAGCGTCGAGGTAGTAAACGGTGGGGCGGGAGATTTTTTGGCTGGTTTTTTCTGAAGTTCAGAAATGCTGTACTCTGCATTTTTCTTGGCCTCAAGAAAACTCTGTGCCTCTTCCAAGGTACTTAAATTTTTGGCCAGTTTAGCTTTGAACATGGAGCCCTGCTCTGTCAAGAACTGGGCGTCAACCCGATAGGATGCTACCGGTGTAAACGCCTGAATCTCACGTTCGCGATCGACAATTAAACGCACCGCGACACTTTGAACTCGTCCGGCCGAGAGTCCTCCTTTCACCTTTTTCCAAAGAACTGGTGAAAGCTCATAACCCACTAAACGATCCAGCACACGACGGGCTTGCTGGGCGTTGACCAAATTGTAATCAATGCCTCTGGGATTATCAATGGCTTTGAGTATGGCCGTTTTTGTGATTTCATGGAATACAATTCGCTTGGTCTTCTCCTGTGGCAGTTCGAGCGATTCGAAGAGATGCCACGCAATGGCCTCACCCTCGCGATCTTCATCACTAGCCAGCCATACCATGTCCGCTTTGCTCGCCATCGATTTAAGGTCCTTCACCAAGGTCTTTTTGTCCTTTGACACCCGATATTTTGGACTAAAATCGCCCTCAACATCAACCCCGAGTTCTTTGGAGGGCAGATCTGCAATATGACCAAAACTCGAAGCAACCTTATAATCTTTGCCTAGAAATTTTTCAATGGTTTTGGCCTTTGCTGGAGACTCAACAATCACTAAATTCTTCGCCATAGCACCTAAT
>WTIY01000054.1 GCA_011525065.1 Flavobacteriales bacterium | reverse complement strand
TTCTAGACCCTTGATTATCAATCATATTTTACCGTTTTTTTCGAAAAAAACACACCATAATTAGTCCAAAAGGGGTTGACAATATTCACGAATCGAAGCCTTAAATAGCGCCAAAACACGTTGCATCAGTGGATTGCTTTTTGCGATTGCTCGCCCGTCAATTTCGACCACTGGGGTTAACTCTCCCATGGTCCCCGTAGCGAAAACTCCATCAGCGTTGTACAGTTCTGAGAGACTCAAATCGGCCTCGATACACTCAATATCATGACGTCCACATAGATCCATAACCGTTTTGCGCGTGATGCCTGGCAAGCAAGCGTGGGCAAAAGGTGTGTAAATCACTTCTCCTTTGACCACAAACAGATTGCTCCCATTGAGTTCAGCGACAAAACCTCGTTCATCCAGCATGAGTCCTGCATCTTTTCCCGCCACATTAGCCTGAATCTTAGCCAAGATATTATTCAGCAGATTGTTGTGGTGGATTTTACTGTCCAAAAACTGTGGCGCGTTACGTCGCTGACTGCTTGATATGACTTTAATCCCAGAACTGTTATCATAAACAAGCGGTTTCCATTCGGCCAAAACGATCAGACATGAGCCATTTTGATTGAGTCGCGGGTCCATGCCACTGGTGATTTTTTCACCGCGTGTTAAGGTCAACCTTATATGGGTGTCATCATTCATGCCATTGGCTTTGAGGGTCTGATCTATGGCCGAACAAACTTCGGCTTTGGTCGGGATGTCTGTAAAGGCTAACGTTTTGGCCGAGGCCAAAAGTCGATTCAGGTGCTGATCCAAACAAACAATGCCTTCAGGATAAACGCGAAGTCCTTCCCATACCGCATCGCCCCCTTGAACTGAACTATCAAAAACGGAAACTTTGGCTTCTTCTCTTGGGTAAAGCCCGTCTTTTACCCATACTTTTAGGTTCTGATTGCGGGGGTCAAATTTCTGTAACATTGGTCTGTTTATTGATTAATGCGTTTTGGTGTAGTTGTTGATAATAAGGCAGGGCTTCTTGAAAAACAGATTCAAGGTACTCATTCCAATGATTAAGGTCCCTCTTTTTAGAAGGCTTAATAAATCCCGTGCTTTGATGGACATTTCCATACCAATGCGGCGCCCAAATCCCATCTGCCGCAATGCCGCCTTTAGGCCATTGGCACATGCCTGGTTCGTAAACCAGATCCAAAGCGTCACACATTTGCTCTAGATAGGTTGGTGGATCGACCATCAATTGATCGCTCTCAATGATCAGATACGGTATGGAGGATCGATCAAAGAAATCAGCCAGTTCACAGGCTTTCTTCAATCCAATGGCCTCTAAACTCGGCCGCTCAATTACTTTGGAAAAAGAAGCCAATAATTTTTTTGGATGGCGGATCAGGATGACATTGTGCCAATTTGCCATGTAATTTGGTTCGGAATCCAGACAGTGATGGGCCATGTTTTTGACAAAAAGATTTTGATCGTCGGCTAGAGCATTGATTTGCGCTACGACGGCCTCTCGGCTTTTGGGCATGCTGGTCAAAATTTCGTCTTCCATGGGATGTGGTTCTCGCGCCTTAACCTGGTCCAAATAATGTGCGTAGAATGGCTCGTCGAGCACTTCAAACTCCGAGTGCTGGGCAAAAGCATACATCAAAGCCGTTGAAATATTTCTCGGACCTGACAACAAGTGAACTACTTTTTTCACCCCCTAAAAATAAACAATCGCCATGGAATGTTTTGAGGGCCCGAAAGAAACTTTGGACTGTGGGACTATTTTGTAACTTTAGGCCACTGACCAAGATCATGAGATGAATCAACATGTCCTCATTGTTTGCGATTCTTTTAAAGAGAGCCTCGGCGCTAAAGAAGTTGCTCAGGCGATTGCTTGCGGCATACATCAAATAGACCAAACAACCACCTGCACCCTGATGCCTTTTTCAGATGGAGGGGAAGGGGCCTTAGAGGTACTGATTAACAACGCCGTAGGACATAAAGTCAAGGCAGAAACTGCCGACGCCCTGGGGCGCCCAATAAGTGCCGAATATGTCAAATTTAAGCATAAGCCAGCGGCTTGGATTGAACTGTCTCAAGCCAGTGGACTGCATCTGATTGAGCCGCAGAAGCGGGATCCAAAAATTACCAGCACTTTTGGAACAGGAGTATTAATCAAAGAGGCTATCGCTCAAGGGGCTGAAGAAATCATTTTGGGGATCGGAGGGAGCGCCACAAACGACGCAGGCACCGGAATCATTAAAGCACTGGGAGGACAATTCTTGAATGCCCAAGGCCATGCAGTGCCCGAGGGTGGGGCAGGCCTGGGTTCATTGGCTCAAATCATTTTGCCAGAAGAGCTCAGGAGCATTAAGTGGAAGGTGGCCTGCGATGTAACCAATCCTTTGCTAGGCCCGAATGGGGCTTCGTACACTTATGGCCCCCAAAAAGGCGCCAGCGACAAAGACTTGGAAATCTTAGAATCGGCCTTAGCTCACTTTGCACAATTAGTGCATAAATCCACAGGACACTCCATTGAACAGGTAAAGGGTGGCGGAGCAGCCGGAGGGACTGCAGCTGGGTTGTTCGGACTGCTGAACGCTGAATTGATCTCAGGTTTTGACTTGCTCGGAGCCATGACAGGCTTAGAAGAAAAAATAAAAGGCTGCGATTATGTTTTTACCGCCGAGGGGCGCATTGACGCTCAATCCATCCATGGAAAGGTTCCTGTCGCCGTGGCCCAAATGGCAAAGAAATTTAATAAACCGGTTGTCGGCATAGCAGGCTCCATTCAGGGGCCCTTTGACCGTCATCACGCCTTAGGCCTCACGAGTCTTTTTTCCATCCAAAATGGCCCCATGGATCTCGATGAGTCTAAAGATAAAAGCGCGGAATTGATTCAAGACACCGCATCTCGGATTTGGCGATTAATTCAACACAACTTATGATTTGGACCCTCACATTATTGACACTGGCCGTCATTTGGATCGTCCTAGGCACAACAAAATTTAAAATACACCCTTTTTTGGTGTTGCTCTACGCAGCGGTAGGGCTGGGGTTATTGGCTGATATTCCCGTAAAATCCCTGTTTAACTTGTTGACCAAAGGCTTTGGGAAAACCTTTGAAAATATTGGCTTATTGATCGTGTTTGGCACTCTTATAGGAGTGTTTTTAGAGTCCTCTGGAGCAACGACGACCATTGCTCGCTACATGATTAAAAAACTCAATCGATTGCCCCTTCCCTTTGCCATTAGTGCTATTGGTTATGTGGTCGCCATCCCTGTCTTTTGCGATTCGGCCTTTGTGATTCTCTCCTCACTCAACAAATCCATCGCCCATGAAGGTCGAACCCCTCGTTTGGCGTTGACCATTGCTTTGTCCACTGGCCTGTTTGCACCACACGTCCTGGTACCCCCTACTCCAGGCCCACTGGCAGCGGCCGCGCAATTGGAACTCGATCAACTTTTTCTACTGATTTTATGCTGTCTCTTATACACATCTGA
>WTIY01000131.1 GCA_011525065.1 Flavobacteriales bacterium | reverse complement strand
CTAACTGCGCGAAATGTCGCGGTATGTTCTCTTTAGTGCTGATGAGTTTTTGGCTTTGGATGCCATCATCCTTGGTGGCCCAACAGGCAATAGAGTCATCGCAGGACTCCGCTGAATTTTATCGAGAGGATCAATTCTATTTCGCTCTGAGTTATGATTTGCTCACCGAGGTCCCCAATGAGGTGGCCAGTCGTGGGCTTGTCGGCGGCGTTCAATTTGGGTTTATCCGAGATTGGCCATTGAGTCAGGGCGGTGATTGGTCGCTAGGAACTGGGCTAGGCATGAGCTATGACCGTTACGGCAGTAATGTGGTAGCGCGCGAGGGTGTTGATGCAGCACCCACCTGGACCATTGAACAAAGTCCGAGCGCCATTGATGCCAATAGCCTTCGACTTACTGCTGTTGAATTTCCATTGGAGATCAGATGGCGCAGTTCCACCCCCTTGAGCTACAAGTTTTGGCGACTTTACGCTGGGGTTAAGTGGAGCCAACATCTGTTTTCAAAAACGGTTTTTTTAAGCTCCGTTCAGTCTGAAACCTTGAGTGATTTGCCGCAACTTCGTTCTGGAATTTGGTACGCTACGGTGTCCTTTGGTTTTGGAACTTTCAACGCTCAAATTCAATGGGGACTGAGTTCCCTGCTTGAAGGTGTACAGGACTCAGTGACCCAGCAGTCCATTGGGTTAAGGCCGATAAAACTGGGCATTATGTTCTACATCCTCTAGGTCCTCGAGCTGCTCCAGGGTGTTGACTCAGCTAAAGAATATCAACCACTGAGGTGCCGCTCCCACGATCAAGCCACTGAGTAATTCCATTGCACTGTGTGCTTTGGTGCAATAGCGCGCCAAAGCCACCCATAGAATTCCCGCCAGGGCCACAATCAAAAGTTCAGGATAGGACTGTTGCCAATAGGGTATTTCGGTGACCGAATGATTTAGGATTAAGGCAAATGAGGCTAAACCACCACAGCCCATTAGGTGTAAACTCGTTTTGTGTTTTAAAAGACTCATGGCAAAGGCGAGCATCACGCTGATGGTGGCCCCGATAAAGAAATGGAATAGCGAAGGTTCTAGTTGAATCCAAGGCTCAATGGGCCCAGTCTCAGCACTCACCATTAATAGCAGACACAAGAGCAGCACATTTATACCCAAGGGCCATGGACGTTCTTTAACTTCTTTCAACCGAAGAGAGTTTACTCTGCCGCTGCGCTTTAAGATCGGATAAATTAAAAGAGGCATCACCACCAGCAATATCGTTATGGCGCTAAAATTTATCCATTGAACCGCAGCCCATGAGTTTGGACTTTGGACCAAAAAAAACCCATAAATGGGAATAAAAAGTGGATGACCTAGGGCATTGGCGGTTGACCAAAGGGCATTGAACAGGGGCTGAGTCATTAGGGCCATTAAAGTACTTTTCTCAATCTTGCGACAGGAAGGTCGAGTTGCTCGCGGTATTTTGCAATGGTACGCCGGGCTATGGGGTAGCCTTTATCTTTAAGTATTTGGGCTAATTTGTCATCGGTTAGCGGACGTCTTTTATCTTCTTCCTCTATGGTGGCGGCTAATATGGTTTTGATCTCGCGTGTCGAAACATCCTCTCCTTGATCGTTTTTCATGGCCTCACTAAAGAACTCTTTAATGAGTTTGGTGCCATAAGGCGTATCCACGTATTTACTGTTGGCCACACGAGAGACGGTTGAAATATCCATGCCTATTTCATCGGCGATATCCTTGAGGATCATGGGTTTTAAATTTCTTTCGTCCCCACTTAAAAAATACTCTTTTTGTCGGTTCATGATGGCGCTCATGGTCACAAAGAGCGTGTGTTGACGCTGCTTTATGGCATCGATGAACCATTGGGCGGCGTCTAACTTTTGCTTGATGAACATGACCGCATCTTTCTGAGCTTTGGAGTGCTGAGCGGCTTCCTTATAGCCTTTTAGCATTTCTGAATAACTGCGTGACACATGCAGTTCAGGCGCATTGCGGCCATTGAGGGTGAGCTGTAATTCGCCGTCTTCAATCTTGATTGAAAAGTCTGGTACAACTGCTTCAATGAGTCGGTTTTGGCCTGAATAGGCGTTGCCGGGTTTCGGGTTGAGCATTTCGATTTCGTGAATGGCCTCCTTTAAATCATTTTCGTTCCAGCCCAGACGTTGAAGAAGCTTATCATAATGCTTTTTTGAAAAGGCGTCAAAATGGTCTTGTATCAGCAATAGCGCATTTTGTGCGTTAATCGTGGCGGATTTGCGCTGGAGCTGGATGGCCAAACATTCCTGGAGATCACGAGCGCCAACTCCAGGAGGATCGAGTTCTTGGACTAAGTTCAAGACCCCCAATAGTTCTGAGGGGCTGGTATAGATGTTTTGTGTGAAGGCGAGATCATCTACTAAATCTTCAATGCCTCGTCTCAAATAACCACTGTCATCCAATGAGCCGATGAGAAATAAGGCCATGTCCCTCTGGCTATCAGAAAGCTTGTAGGTGTTGAGCTGTTCGTTTAAGTACTGAAAAAAACTTGTCCCTGAAGCATAGGGGGTTTCCCGCTCCTGATCATCGGCACTGTAATTGTTGGTATTGAGTTTATAGCTCGGGATTTCATCATCGCTCAAATAGTTATCGACATTGATGTCTGTCTCTATGACTTCAGTGCCCTCTTGGCCATAAGCTTCATAATCATCATCAAAGTGCTCATCGCGCTCATTTTGGTCTTTACCTCCCTCGAGCGCAGGGTTTTCTTCTAACTCTTGGGCCACACGTTGTTCAAAAGCTTGCGTGGGCAATTGAATCAGTTTCATCAACTGAATCTGCTGCGGCGATAGCTTCTGTGAAAGCTTTAATTGAAATTGCTGTTTTAGCATGACCTCTTGGCGGTTACCTAAAGTTAAAAAATATTTTTTGCTTGCGCCTTTACTTTGGATACAGCCAATTTCGTGCCAATTCTAAAAATTGGCATTGCCTGGGGTACGCGGGTAAGGGATGACGTCGCGAATGTTGCCCATTCCTGTGACGAATTGAACCAATCGTTCAAAACCTAAACCAAAACCGCTGTGGACACAGGTACCGAATTTTCGTAGATCGAGATACCAATGTAATTCCTTTGGATCGATATCCATGGCCTCCATCTTGTCTTTCAAAACCTGGTAGCGCTCTTCGCGTTGGGATCCTCCGACAATTTCTCCAATACCTGGGAACAAAACATCCATGGCCCTTACGGTCTTCCCGTCGTCGTTTAAACGCATGTAGAACGCTTTGATTTTGGCGGGGTAATCGTAAAGAATTACAGGACATTCAAAGTGTTTTTCGACTAAATATCGCTCGTGTTCACTCTGCAAATCAGCCCCCCATTCGTCTATGGGATATTTGAATTTCTTCTTTTTATTGGGTTTGGAGTTTTTTAGAATATCAATGGCCTCGGTATAGCTTACCCGCATGAAATTATTCTCTAAAATAAAGGCAAGTTTTTCTTTAAGCGGCATTGGGCTGCGCTGATTCTGAGGTTTGGATTTATCTTCTTCGATCAAGCGTTTTTCAAGAAAATTCAGGTCGTCTTGACAATGTTCCAAGGCATAACGCACAACGTATTTGATGAAGTCTTCTGCCAAATCCATATTGTCGTGCAAATCATTAAAGGCCACCTCGGGCTCGATCATCCAGAATTCAGCTAAATGACGCGATGTATTTGAGTTTTCCGCTCTAAACGTAGGGCCAAAGGTGTATACCTTGCTGAGCCCCATGGCGTAGGTTTCTGCTTCCAGTTGGCCGCTCACAGTGAGATGGGTTTCTTTTCCAAAAAAGTCTTTAGAAAAGTCGACTGCTTGATTCTCTTTTTTGGGCGGGTTTTCTGCAGATAAATTACTCACGCGAAACATCTCGCCGGCCCCTTCAGCATCACTGGCCGTGATGATCGGGGTGTGCATGTAATTGAACCCGTTTTTTTGAAAATACTCGTGTACCGCAAAAGCAAGTTTTGAGCGAAGGCGCATGACGGCACCAAAAGTGTTGGTTCGGACCCTAAGGTGAGCCTGTTCGCGCAGCGTTTCCAAGCTGTGTCGTTTTGGGCTCAGGATGGTCAATTTCACTTCTTCGGGATCGGCGGTTCCCAAAATATCGATCTGCTGCACTTGAACTTCTACGGCTTGCCCCTGTCCCTGGCTGGCGACAAGAGGGCCAGTAACTTTTATTGCTGCCCCAACATTTATTTCCTTAAGGATTTCCTGATCGAAAGACTCGAAATCCACCACACATTGTAAGTTGTTTAGGGTAGATCCATCGTTCATTTGTATAAAACGATTACTGCGAAAGGCCCTCACCCAGCCAGAAATGGTTACCGAGTTGATGCTTGGGTCCATGGCCAATACTTCAGAAATAACGTGCTCGTGCATGGATATTTTTTATTTTGAGGGTAAAGATAATTATTTCTCGGCTCGCTTTTCGAATTCTTCTTGGGTCAAGGCTTGGACTTCCTCGTCAGTATTGGTAAGAATTTCTAGTGCAGGTTCTAAAAGGGTCTGCTTGTTGGCGATGCTGCGTTCTAATGAAAGCAATAGAGAAGGCAACAGGAGCAGATTAGCGAGCATGGCAAATAACAAGGTCAAAGAAACTAAGGCTCCCAGCGCGATGGTTCCACCAAACTCGGATATCGTAAAAACTGAAAACCCAAAGAACAAAACGATGGAGGTGTAAAACATGCTGACGCCGGTTTCCCTGAGCGCCAAGAATACAGATTTCTTAATTTTCCAGCCGTGCGCCATGAGTTCTTGTCGGTATTTGGCCAAAAAGTGGATGGTGTCGTCCACCGAGATACCAAAAGCGATGCTGAAGACCAAAATGGTCGATGGTTTGATATCGACTCCTGCAAACCCCATTATTCCTGCAGTGATCAAAAGAGGAAGAATGTTTGGGATGAGCGAGATCAAAATCATTTTGAAATTCCTGAACATCCATGCCATAAACAGGGCGATAAGAAAGATGGCTAAAGACAGGGAGAGCAAAAGGTTGTTGACTAAATATTTGGTCCCCTTTTCAAAGATAAACGCTTTGCCAGTGATCGAAACGCCATATCGATTTTCGGGAAAAATTTTGGCTATTTCTTGACGTAAATCCTCTTCGATGCGTTCAAATCGTTCCAATTTAGTGTCTTTCAAAAAGGCCGTAATTCTGGCGTATTGTCCAGTGCTGTCTACATAACTCGACAGTAGATTGGTGTTTTCAGCTTCGTTTTGCGCATAAGACAAAATAAAACTGCGCTCCTGACTGTTGGGCAATTGATAATACTCTGGATTATTATTGTAATAGGCTTGTTTTGAATATTTGACCAGGTTCACAATGGATATGGGTTGCGACAATTCTGGAACGTCGTTAATGACCTCTTGAAGCGAGGCCATGCGTTTCAGTGTGGCCAAATTCATAACCCCTTTCTTTCGTTTTGTGTCGACTAAAATCTCCAAAGGCATAATGCCCTCGTACTCTTTTTCAAAAAACTTGATGTCTTTATAAAAGGCCATGTTTTTCGGCATGTCTTCGATCAAACTCCCCGAGAGTTTGATGTTGA
Source organism: Flavobacteriales bacterium (assembly GCA_011525065.1). Lineage (GTDB taxonomy): Bacteria > Bacteroidota > Bacteroidia > Flavobacteriales > Flavobacteriaceae > BACL21. The sequence continues at coordinate 7,020 of WTIY01000131.1, read as the reverse complement.
AAATTCCCACGATACTCATGCACAGCATAAAAATGGAAATCACATAGATCGCAATACGGTGCTCCCGAACCATGCGCTCCATCCAATTGACAAATAGACCAATCCATCGCTTGTTGAGATGTTTCAGATGCTTGTGCTTGGGCACCGACATGAAACTGTAAATGATTGGAATAATAAAGAGCGATAACAAGAAAATGGCAATGATGTTGATTGAAGCGACAATACCAAATTCTTTTAACAGCTTACTGTTGGTTAAAATAAAGGTAGCAAAGCCTGAAGCGGTCGTGAGATTGGTCATCAAGGTCGCGTTTCCAACCTTAGTAATCACACGCTGTAGAGATTTAGCTTGATTCCCGTGACGCTGAATTTCTTGTTGGTATTTGTTGATCAAAAAAATGCAGTTTGGAATACCGATGACGATGATAAGCGGAGGAATCAAGGCTGTGAGAACGGTGATTTCATAGTGCAGTAGCCCCAAAAAACCAAAGGACCACATCACTCCGATTAATACGGTAATCAGAGAGATGAACGTGGCACGATAGGATCGGAAAAAAAAGAAAAAGATTAAAGAGGTTATGATCATGGCAGCCCCGATGAACAAACCAATTTCATCAATGATGTTTTTTGAATTCAACGTCCTGATGTAGGGCATGCCCGAGGCGTGAACTTGAATCCCCGTCTGGTTTTCGAAAGCGTCAATTCTGGGGATTAAGTCATATAATATAAAGTCTCGGCGTGTAAAGGTATTCACGATGCTTTTATCCAAATACAAGGCTGTCCGGACCGAGTTTTTTGCGGGGTTGTAAATTAACCCTTCGTAAAACGGCAGCTTGTTGAAGAGTTCGTGCTGATAGCGCGCAATGGATTTTGGCGTAAATAAGGTATCCTCAATAAAGGGAACCAATTCAAAGGCGGCCTGTTTTTTCTGCTTTTGGAGCTTTTTTAAATCGCCCACCGATAGACTTAGCTCAATCTGGTCGAATTCTTGTAACTCTTGCGAGAGCTTCATCCAAGCCTTAAAGTTGTCGGGGGTAAAGAGTTTTTCATCTTTGACTCCCAGTACAATGAGATTGCCCTCCTCACCAAAAATATTCAAAAACTCCTGGTACTCCAGGTTATAAGGATGGTCGTCCGGAAGGAGATTTGCCTCTGTGTAGGTAAAACGCATGTGCTGCCATTGAGAGGCAAAAAACACAGTTGCCAAAACAATACCCGCTAAAATACCGATGCGATTACGCAAGATAAATCGCGCGGCAGCGCTCCAAAAACCGATACTGAATAGCTTTTCCAAAGGCCTTGTTTAACCTGGGCAAAGGTATAAAATTCAATGCCATTGACCTCGGCGTGCGATACGTTAAAGTTTTGACAAAAAAGATCCGCGGCTGCCTTTTGGCAGCCGCGGATTAAAGGGTAATAATTTTATCTACCTCCTTATTCGTTTACGATAATGAACTCCGAGCGTCGATTCTTTTCGTGATCTGCCTCGGTACAATTGTCTCCACAATCCACTAAGGGCTGATCTTCACCGAATCCTTCGCCACTAATGCGTGAAGCATCAATGCCTTGATCAACCACGTATTGTACTGTGGCTTCAGCGCGTCTTTGAGAGAGTGAACGGTTATAATCGGCCTCACCTTGAGTATCTGAGTGGCTTTCCACCCGAACAACGAGTTTGGGGTATTTGTTCATGATTTCAACCAATCGATCGAGCTGAAAGGCGGCCTGAGGTTTGATGTCACTTTTGTTGTAATCAAACAAAATTGTTTCAAGCTCAATTTTATCATCGACGATAATGGCCTCTACGGGTTTGAGTTTTAAGGTTTTGCTCATGCTGCCGTTGCCGCTTGGCGCGATGTCCATGGTTTCTGGCTCAAATCCAATGTATTGGGCAGACAGGGACAAGGCTGTATTGCAGGCTGCTGTTATTTGACCTGTTCCAGCTTCAGAAGTTTGAATGGTGCTGAGTCGCTCCGAACTGCCATCACTGAGACTCACTCTGGCTCCGAAAAGCGGCTCGTCGGTGTAGGCATTCACCACGGTAATGTCTAAAATTACGTCACAGGGTGGAATTTTTGGCGTGATTTGGTAGATGTCATCCATCCCTTTTCCACCTTCACGGTTGGAGGAGACAAAACCTGTTTCGGTTTCAGGGTCATACACAAAAGCAAAGTCATCTCCAGCGCTGTTTGCCCCGCCACCCATATTTTTAGGTCGGCCAAAATTGCTTCCGGTGGTTTCGGCTTGAAACACATCCAACCCGCCCATTCCTAAATGGCCATTACTGGCAAAATAGAGGGTTCCATTGCGATCTACAGACGGGAACAACTCTTTGCCCTCTGTATTGATTGAGGGACCCAAGTTCTCTGGGGTGCCAAAGCTGCCATCTTCACTTACCGACACGCGATACAAATCCGAGGCGCCAAATCCTCCAGGCATATCACTGGCAAAATAGAGGGTTGAACCATCAGGGCTGAGTGCAGGATGCCCAACGGAGTACTCAGAATTGTTAAAGGGGACTGGATAGACCCCTTTCCAACCACCGTCGACCAATTCAGAGTAGTACAAATTAATCTGATTGACTCCGTTTTCATCTTTGACGTACTTGCCGTCTAAATAATCGTTTCGGTCAAAATAGAGCCGCTTCCCATCTGGGGATACAGCGACCGTGCCTTCGTGATATTTAGTGTTGACATCGCCTTCGAGCAATGTTGCGTTTTTAATGGTTGTACCGACCATTTCCGCTTTGTAAACATCCAAGAAAGGCTGGTCGTCCCAGTGATATTTTTTTCTGGTGGTGTTTCGCGAGGAGGTGAAATAGAAATCTTTGCCCACCAAAGCGGATCCAAAATCAGAGTATTCACTGTTTAGCTGACTCATATTTATCGCGTCAAAAGCCGGGAAGGCATCACGCATTTCAGCGACACCCATAGGGTTGGCCAAAAAGGCTTTGGCACGAGAATCTTCTGGTTTTGCGTCAGCGAATTTATTCATGTATAAATCGTGTTCGCTCAATTTTCCACTGGCTTTTAAAACCTGTGCATAGGTGTAGAAGACTTCTGGATTGACTCGACGTCCCTTAACCACGCGTTTAAAATAAGTTGCCGCGTTTTTTAAATCGTTGATCTGATAATAACAATTACCTAACTGCGCGAAAACGTAGCGTCCGCCTTTACCGCGTTTGAGTAATTTTTTATAGGCATCCGCAGCGTCAGAGTAGGCCATGCGTTCAAAGAGTTCGTCCGCTTTTTGAGTGTCTTTATTTTGGGCCATTACCGCGGTAAGGGTCAAACTTAAGAGGAGTGTGATGAAGTTTTTCATTTTAATGGAATTAAAATTTAGCATTAGAAGTAGCGCGGAGAACGCAATGTTTTTGGATTGGCAATAAGGTCAAAAGTAATCACCACTTCGTGAGAGGCAGAAGCGACAGCGCTGAGTTCGCTCATCACACTGTCGTAGGCATAACCAATGCGCAAAAACGGACTGACTTGGAAGCCCACAAGCCCACTAAAGGAATCTTCTGTTCTGTAAGACGCACCCACTTCAAATTTTTCCATAAACAGGGCGTTGAGGTTCAAATCGATTGATGTTGGTGCCCCAAAGGCCGATTTAATCATGGTCGACGGCTTTATCTTAATGTCATCAGTGGCCTGAAATACGTACCCGGCCGTAACAAAGTAATGGTTCACTTCACTGCCGTATTGCAATCCATTTTCATCTAAGTGCACACTGTTTAGCATATTGGGGACCGACAATCCAAAATAGTAATTGTCGCCATATAGAAACGCCCCTGCGCCAACATTCGGGTAGGTGTTGTTGATGTCGTTCGCAAAAAATGGATCACCGGGTTGTTGGAGATCCAAATCCGTCAATCCCACATCGTGAAATGTAGCACCAGCTTTAAGGCCCAGGGCCAATTTGGTGCGCTCACTCATTTGTAAGGTGTAGGAGAAATCGATAAAAACATTGGTTTCTTTTACTGGCCCCAGTTGATCTTTAATGGCAGACAGACCTAACCCAACTTTGTCGTTTACTGGAGAATGACCAGAAAAAGTAAAGGTTGTGGGCGCTCCATCAAGTCCAGACCATTGTTTACGATATAGGGTCGTTACTGACAAGGACTCTTTCAATCCTGCGTATGCCGGGTTCACCACATTCATGTTGTACATGTATTGGGTATACTGCGGATCTTGCTGTGCCGAGGCAGTGAGGCTGACCAGTAGTATTGCGATGGCTAATTTTTTCATTATGCTTGGTTGTTATTTCAGTTTGAAAATTGATTAGTTGACCTTTTGATTGACGTAAACCCAACCCGTAACGAGCTCTCCGTATTCGGTGTTTGGTTCGGCGAATTTGATGACGTAGTAATACGTACCGGTTATCAGGTCACTGCCGTCTTTGTCGACGCCACAGAATTCATTGATGTAATTGTTTTGACTGAACACATTTGTACCGTATCGGTTGTAGATGTCTACACTGAAGGCTCCAAAGCGATCGGCGATGAACGCCAAATCGAAGCAATCGTTAAGGCCATCCCCATTCGGAGAAATCCCTTGTGGAATGACACAGTTGAACTGAGTCACTGTGAGCGTTTCACTGGTGCTACAATTGGCCTCAGAAAGGGTCACGGTAAAGGTGCGTGGATCTCCACTGCTCTGAGTGCCCCAATCAATGATCAGGGTGCTGCTTGTGGCTCCCTCTATATCGTTGCCATTTTCAGACCATTGGAAGCTTCCAGCGCCACTACCGCTTGTCGCTACAAGAGCTTGCTTTAGGGTGCCGGCATCAGGGACACATTCTTCGGCAAGGCTCAGGCTCAATTCTGGACCCACCGTTACAGTTTGTTCAGCAGCACAACCGCCTACACTCACGATGGCCGTGTACGACCCTTGAGTGGTCGGGTTGTAGGTCGCTTGATCGGCGCCGGCAATTTCTTCACCGTCTAAGAGCCAAACAAAACTCACGTCTTCAATCGCATAGTTGTCTGGTGTCGCGTCTAAAAGGGTATTTGGACCGGCGCAAGTGTCTGCACCGAGATCGAACATCGGCTGCTCATAACGCACGGCGACAAAACCAACGGTCGTAGCGTCGCAGGGCTCTAAGGCAACAGTTAACGAATAACCTCCCTCTGCCATGGGCATAAAGATTGGATTGGTACTCAATACCGTTCCTTGTGCATCGGCCCAGGAGTAAGAGACAAAGTTTAAATCGATGTCTGGATTCTGCGGTGTCCCGTCCAATTCTGGGAAGGGGTCGCCATCACAAACACTGACCACCGAAGGAATGTTCAGATCAAAATTTACAGCTGGATTTACTACGATATCAAAATCTACTACGGCAAAACAGCTCGGTTCTGAGGCTTTTTCAACACGCACAAAAACTGTTTCTGGGTTTGAGGTGTTGGTATAGGCCGAAGGCAGGGCAATGGCATTTAAATTGACCTCAGCCTCCAATTGACTCAAGTGGAAGGTGATGTTAAAATTATTTGGTGATTGACCGTTCAATACTTCCGGGATGACTGAGGTTAAGTCAAATACTGCCTCACCACTCCCTGCCGTATCACAGGTGCTTAAATCCCCTGGAGTTACAATTTCAGGAGTACTGTTCACGTAAGACAAGGTGATGTCATCAATGGCCAGGTCGTTTCCACAACCCCCAGGCGCATTGTTAATCAGTACCAATTGAATGTCACTATTGTCCGCCGTGTTGAAGAAAATAAAGAACTCTTGCCAATCTGGGTCAGGCCCATTGGGAATATCTCCGGTGACCGTTTCTTCTAAAATATTCCCCATCATGTCCTCAATGCGGAAACGCACATTTGAAGGAACGCTGTTCCCCTGACAGATAAATGTATCGGTGTCATATACTGTAGTGATCCAGGCACTGAATGAATAATCTGTGTTGGGGTTCAATGTGATGGTTCTGCGATAGAATTCGCCTACAGGAATGTCCGCATTCACAAAGAACATGCGCCCGTCGGTGTCGCCCTCAGTGTGGTCTTCCATGCTTTGATGCCATCCTGTATTGAATCCAGCGGAGGTATTGCTTATGGCGTATTCTCCATCTTCGATTTGTCCTCCGGTGTAACAAGTGTAGGTGGTGCTGGCCCCATTTAAGTTACACGACAATCCCGATCCAGTACCAAAAGTCTCCTGAAAATCAATGTCCTCACATTGAGGTTCTATGGTACAGGGACTGGTCAAAAAGATTACTTCTACACTTTCAACAACGGTACAGCCGTTACCTTCAATTTCTACAGTGTAGATTCCGGAGCTGGTTACTTCTAAACTTTGTGTGGTATCCCCTGTATTCCAAAGAAAGGTCACCTCGCTGGCAGAAATCCCGTCGAGCTCAGGCAATAAGGTCACGCTGGGCGTATCACAAACCACCTGGTCTGGCCCTAAGTCAGCAGTAAAACCTGCATTTGAAGAAGGGGTAACCACCACATCGTCTGTGATGATTTCTGTAGTTCCTCCTGGGGTCTCATAAATTGAAACCGCGGTATAGGTAGTCTCGACCTGAGGACATACCGTAATGGCCAAATCCGTGCCGATGACGGCACCGTCTTGATCACGCCATTCAAACGAGAAACTTGTGCTCGGTGCACCATCCGGAACAAAGCGCCAGGTTTCATTTGTGGCTTCCCAAAATCCGGTATTTCGAGTCAGTGGGACGCTGTATTCTCCAACATTGTTCCCCATAAGACCAACAACAGCCAAACCATCGTTCCAATCGGGACAGGCTGGTTTATCGATGAGGTTTACATCGATCACATTAAGCGATTCGTACAGCAAAATTTGCTGAGTAGTGAAAAAGCTGCCACAGCTGCTGCCAAAGTGTGGCATCTCGAAAACATTCATCACAAAAATTCGGTAAGGTGCATCTCCCGTAACAAAATAATTCATGCGCGCTGGGTCTGGATCAATGGCTGGGTTCAAATCGTGAAACGCCCCGTAAATGGTATTGAGCGGGAAATTCGGTTCACTATTTGGAATGAGATCGGCAGGATCAATGGACCAACCG
>WTIY01000053.1 GCA_011525065.1 Flavobacteriales bacterium | reverse complement strand
CGGAGATGTGTATAAGAGACAGTTCTCAGGCAGGGCTATAGACTGGACATTCTGTTTCAGATCCACGTATTGAAATTTCGCGGCTTGACTCAAAAATTCCGACTTTGGCAAAAGCGCAAGATCAAAACCGAGAACGCCATCACTTACCCTTACTCCTAATTCGCCGTATCGACACAACAAGTCCTCTTTGACCTGTCCAGTCATTCCAGGCTGTTGTGCTCCTTTTCCACCTGGTGTATGAGAGTAGGGGTCCGTGGGAAAGGCCCCGTACAATTCTGGAGACTTATGGGCGCCAATTCCGGCATTAATCTCGAAATAATGGTCGTACAATCGACCGATAATCTCGGGGGATACTCCAGATTCTACTGCCTTTTTGGTTACTTCAAACACGGCTAATCTCAACTTGGAAACCATGTGCCAGTAAATAGAACCTAGTCCTTCATAACCAAAAAAGGTCCCCGAGCGGCCGGTAAAAGCCTTGTGATTAAATATGGCCTCATAAAGTCCCTCAATATAAGCGGATTCCTCACTCACCAGGGCTTTGTAGGATTCGGGTAATTCAGTTAAAGCCTTTTTAAGATGATTGACATTATTGAAATTACCATTAAAATGGAATCCACCTTCACAATCCTGAGTTACAATCTGGCTATTTCCCGAGGCCACCAACTGGGACAAAAGCGTTGACTTTTCTATGGACTCAGGTTGAAGGTTGTTTTTATCCAAGAATCGTGGGAGAGTTTTGTTTGGATAGAGGACATAGCTGTATTGGTCTTCCCTAAATAATGCACTGGCCTTTAGGGCGTCCAAAACCGCCAAAGCCTCATCGGCCTCTAATGATCCTGAACTCAATACCGCAACTTGACCCTCCAACATCTCAGGAAGATGGGTCACTTTGATCCCCCCATTTTCGCTAAGGGTCATCAAGTTGTAAGCGTGATACAAATTATCCTGGCGTTTGTTTGCCGCCATGGTATGTTCTAAGTGAAGAAGGGCAAGCTCGATAAATGCGCTGAGTTCACTTAAATCCATTAGAGACTTTTGACCAGAAAAATTCTCATTGTATACCACATGTCGATAATCACTGGCCGCCTGACCCAATCCATCCAAAACTAAACGTCTTTGTGCATCAGTAAGCGGTCCTTTCAGAGCAGCAACTTGATCCTCCAAGGTGGTTTTCATGGCTTTAAAGCAGACCAAAAGTTCATTGGAAATCAGAACCTGTTCGTGATCAGTATCCGCCAATATTTCCTTAAAAAACACTAAAAAACGACGTAAATAATACAGGGTCACCATAGAAATGCCGTTGCCGACAAGGGCGTTATTGGCATCATTCCATTCGGGTCTTTGAGTATTCATCCAGATCCCTCCTTCGGGAATAAAATTGGCCAGTTTGGCCAAAGTAGTCGCCATTATCTTTTCGATGAAATTCACCTTGTAAATAAAGACGTGGGCCTCTCTAAGCAATGCACCATCACCGCCGATTTCTCCTTTTTTCAATTCAATTTTGGCCTCTCGATCGTGATCGAACTCTATGGTGTTTTTTGGGTCTTCAAGCAAGGCATCATAAGGCTTTATGCGATACGGTACGTTGGCATAGACAAAGGAGTCCTCTTCAAAATAGGTGTCCAACTTATCTGGGTAATAATCTCTTAGAAATTCCAAAAATTTCAGTAGATAGATGATTTGATGATCCCCCCAATATCCGATGTAGGACCACGGATTATCGGGCTCTATGGTTTCCCACTCAAATCCGTCTTTAAAAACTCGATAAGGGTTGTAACCGTCAAAGGTTGTGGCATTTAAAAACTTGAAAATCATGCCTTCCATGAATTCAGGATAGGCATGGGCCAAAGCCTCCCAATTCTGGAAAATATCACGCCAATTACCCTGATAATCAAGGACTTTAGAACCGTCGTCTTCGTTACGAAGGTTAATTGAAAATTTATTCCAAGGTCGGCTGGGGTCCCCATGTCGTCGACTGAATTTTAAGGGCAAGTATTCTGTACACAGACGTTTGAAGTTCAAATCGTCATCCCCCTGTATGGCCCCTTTTAAATAGAACAAATCAAAACGATCTGGCCAGGAAGACATCAGCCCCTGTTTTTTGAAAAATACCTTGTGGTTGGCTCGATCAATATAGGCCATAAAATCAGCCTTGTCGATCTGATAATTCTCATCAAAAATACCACCGCGCATCACATTGAACATGGTGTTGGCAAAATGCCGAATGTTGCGTCGACGATCGCCGGTGAGTTGCAAGCCATCACTGGCCCCAATCAGAGCGATCAGTCGCTCTGTGCCATAGTCAATGTCCTTGTTCAAGGCCTCAGTGAGCGCAACAGGAGAACTCGCCAACTCATTTTTTAATTTAACTACGTCACTTATGGATTGACTTAGATTAGCCACGATTGTCCACTCCCTTGGACTGTCCTTACTCAATTCGAAAGAATCAGAAATAAAATAAGCCCCTCGCTCGGCTTTGATGTCTACCTCCTGCTGAAGCGATAATCCATGGCGAAAATTATCGATTTGTTTTGAAGAAAGAAGTACCGTCGGATTATCAAAACCCGTAGACCACACCACATTGGCCTTCAGAGCCTCACTCGGTTCGGCCTTATCCGAGATGATGGCACTCAGGGCGTAAATGCCCAAATGAGTCCCCTCTAATTCACATTTTTTATAAGCGTCGACTAGATTACTGCTGCTATTTTGCAGGCCATCTGGCACTCCGTAAGGTAAAATGTTTTGCAAACCATCTAAAACTGCCACCCGGGTAGACTGATCGTCAAGGGCCGTCAACCTAACATGACGTCGAAAACCGAATTGTTCACTCGTGGCCCATTGATAACTGAATTTCAACGATAAATCAAGGTTGATTTCTTCAAAAATCACTTTGTTCCCATAAACGTTTTTGTAAAGATTCCGTTCAATTCGATACACCCCTTTATGACAGTCAGAGAAGGGCTCCCAGAGCAGACGACGACCATTGCGTTCTACCAGTAAAATGGATTTACTTCCTGTATGCCCCGTTGATTCCGTGATTTTATCGTCAGTGTAATACGGAAACAAGGCGTGATCGCTGTTCTGACGCCCTGCAGATAGTCCTCCCGTGCTTGAGATAAACATCCAGTGATCCGAATGACTCACGATGCTCATAAAGAATGGACGCATCTGATGAACAGCACTTATTTTATAATAGGTCTGCCCGTCGATTGAGGTTTCCTTTCCATCTACAGGCGAGTCGTTGAATTGTATCGGTTGATCTCCCAGATAAACAGGGGACAATTCTTGGGTATGGTTCATTGTAAAATTATGGTCTTTAGTTAGCGATTTGGTCGTCCAAATTCGACGGTACGAATTCAGAAGATTAAGTGCTCAAAATACCATAAATATTAGCTGAAAGGAAATAAAAAAACTATACAATAAGTATACAACACCACAAAAATAAAACTCATGAAACCCTTATTAAATAGGGAAATAACAAATTCAATTATC
>WTIY01000255.1 GCA_011525065.1 Flavobacteriales bacterium | reverse complement strand
GCTTAAATCAATGCAACGGGGCTTGCATCCAAAAAGAGGCACCGGAAACCTACAATCAACGTGTCCAAGAATTCATCAATAAAAATATTTATCAGTCCAGCGATTTAATCATTGTAGACAAGGGTCGATACCTCGAAGAGCGCTCTTGCATCCTCATCGAGAATGGCGCATTTAAAGGCATCGGTTATTTTGATTTGAATTTTCAAATTCAAAACCCTGAAGTTTTAAAATCCATAATACGGCCCATGCAAGACAACAGAGATGCCCAGCACATCATACAGTCCTACCTGCGCAGAAATAAGGTGCTAAAAATTATAAACCTCAGAGATTAGAGGTCTGTAAAATCTTCCTTATTTTTAGAGAAACAACCAGACCCTATGAATCAGGCCTCACTTAAACCATGGCAACAAAAACTTCATGAAATCATCTATGAAGCCGATACCCCTGCCGGAAAGTGGTTTGACATCGTGCTGCTCTTATTTATCGTAGCCAGCGTTCTGTTCGTCATGTTGGAGAGTGTAAAGGGGCTTCCTGAACCGTGGTACGATTTTTTTAATACCGCGGAATGGGTCATTACCCTGTTGTTTACCCTTGAATATGTGTTGCGTCTTGTGGCCATTAAAAAGCCAAAGCATTATATCTTTAGTTTCTATGGCCTGGTAGATCTAGTGGCAATTTTCCCCTTGTATTTAACTCTTGTAATCAGTGGCACTGGTGCCTTAGCGACCCTTCGTGCCTTGAGACTTTTGAGGGTTTTTCGAATTTTAAAAATCACCAGATACATCAAAGAAGGCCATCGTCTTAAGGAAGCCTTGCGCCTGTCTAAACCCAAAATATTGGTGTTCCTTTTTGCCGTATTGATCATTTCTATGATTGCTGGGACGCTGATGTATCTAATCGAAGGTGATGAGAGCGGTTTTACCAGTATTCCGCGTGGGATCTACTGGTGTATCGTAACCTTAACCACTGTGGGCTTTGGGGACATCACGCCCGTTACTCCGCTGGGGCAATTTATTGCCTCGATCATTATGATTATGGGATATGGTATCATTGCCGTGCCGACAGGTATTGTCGGTGTGGCCTATGCCAAAACTGCGATAGAAGAGCCCTCTATGAATACTCAAGCTTGCCCTAATTGCAGTGCAGACGGTCATAAAGATAGCGCCGTATATTGCTGGCAATGCGGTGACCGGTTACATACTGAGTCGAGTGAATCGATGTCCCCATGAACGACCCTCATCACATCATCGCAGTAATTGGCCCCACGGCTATCGGTAAAACTAAATTGGCCATTGAATTGGCTGGACATTTTCAAACCAACATCATTTCGGCAGACTCCCGGCAATTTTTTAAAGAAATGACCATTGGTACAGCCGTCCCTAGCCAAAATGAACTAAAGGCAGCACCTCATCATTTCATACAACACAAGAGTATTCACGATTCTTACAGCGTCGGTGATTTTGAACGAGAGGCCCTTTCGGCCATCGATGAATTTTCAAAAAATACAAAAATTACCATCCTTGTTGGAGGGTCTGGCCTATACATCAATGCGTTGTTGTACGGTTTAGATGAATTTCCAGAGGTCCCCGAAAAAATAAGGTCTGAGCTAAATGCGCAATATCAAAAATTTGGCATTGCCTGGCTCCAGGAGAAGCTAAAACAAGTGGATCCCGAATATTACGAAGTGGTCGATACCATGAATCCACAGCGCATGATAAGGGCACTAGAGGTGTTTCAAGCCTCTAAAGTACCCTTCTCTAGATGGCGCTCCAAAACGAAAAAACAGCGTCCATTTACTTTTCAACTTATTGGACTTCAAGCCCAAAGACCATATATATACGAAAGGATCAATCAAAGGGTCGATGAAATGGTCAAAAACGGATTGATCCAAGAGGCCCAAAAACTACATCAACATAAGGCACTTAACGCGCTTCAAACCGTAGGATATCGTGAACTTTTTGAAGCCTTTGAAGATAAAATATCATTGGATCAAGCCGTAGAAATGATCAAACAGAACACCAGAAGATTTGCGAAAAGACAAATGACGTGGTTTAAGAAGAATTCAGAAATAAAATGGTTCGATCACGACGTACCATTGAATCAAATACTGGATTCCATCCAGAGATAAGAGCCTCTATAGGTCCTGGCGAGAGGAGCGTTACTACAAATCAGTCTCGCCTTTTACGACCAATCTAAATCCTTCACCGTGAATGTTAATGATTTCTACCTGCTCATCCACACTGAGGTATTTTCTGAGTTTGGCAATGTAAACATCCATGCTTCTGGAGGTGAAATAATTGTCATCGCGCCAAATTTTGGTCAGTGCCAATTCGCGCGGCATTAAATCATTTTTGTGTAAAGCCAGCAAACGCAGTAGATCATTTTCTTTGGGCGATAGCTTAATTGGTTTTTCACTCTTGAAGGTTAGATAACGCAATTTAGCATTGAGCTGAAAGTCGCCGAATTTAAAATCGAACTGTTTGCTATCGCTCACTGTTTCCTTGGACTTTCTCTGCATGATGGCCTTAATTTTCATCAAAAGCACCTCGCTATCAAAAGGCTTGTTTAAATAATCGTCCGCTCCGATCTTATACCCTTTGAGCACATCCTCCTTCATCGCTTTTGCGGTCAAAAAGATAATCGGCACTTCTTGACTTTTTTCACGAATTTCTTTGGCCAGAGTAAAACCGTCTTTATAAGGCATCATGACGTCCAAAATGCACAAATCAAAATAATCCTTTTTGAACTTTTCAAAGCCCTCCATGCCGTTTTTGGCATGCGTCACGTTATAGTCGTTCATGGTTAGATAATCCTTGAGAACTGTTCCGAAATTCGGATCGTCTTCAACTAAGAGAATTTTTTTGTTTTGTTTTTCCATAATTATGAGATTAGGTCAAATTTAATGATGAATGTGCTCCCCTTACCTTTTTCACTCTCCACAAATATTTCTGCATTGTGATCGTCCAAAATGCGTTTGACATAAGCCAAACCGAGACCATGTCCCTTCACATTGTGAATATCGCCAGTGGATTCACGATAAAATTTTTCAAATATTCTTTTTTGCGCGGCCTTTGACATGCCTATACCATTGTCCGCTACCTTGACTATGATGGTATTTTTGACGTTTTCGGTACTGATCTCAATCTCAGGAGCTACTTCTGAATATTTAATGGCGTTGTCCAATACATTTACCATAACGTTTGTTAAATGCAATTCATTGCCCAAAACGGATGACTTAGAGGCGTCAAAATGTATTTTGATCTGCCCCAAACGATTGTCGACCATCAGGTTGACATGACTCACTGCGTCTTCAATGATTTCGTGTAGTTTTATACGAGCCTTGGGTAAATCCAGTTGATTTTTTTCAAGTTTTGAGATACGCAATACATTTTCTACTTGAGCGTGCATTCTGCGATTTTCATCTCTGATCATCTTTAAATAACGGGCAATGAATTCCTTATCGTCAGCCACCTTGGGATTTTTCATGGCATCCAGTGCT
>WTIY01000042.1 GCA_011525065.1 Flavobacteriales bacterium | reverse complement strand
TCTTCATGAAATCCTTTACACTCCGTACACTTATCCGGAACGATGTAGTAATACTCGTCACTCACCGGGATTTGAGCCTCCTGGGCATTGACAGACTTGCCTGATGGCAAAATCAAATCACCCTTTAAATCAGTGCCGTCACTGTAACGCCAATCGTCAGCGCCCTCGTAAATAGCGGTATTGGGACACTCCGGTTCGCAGGCGCCACAATTAATGCATTCATCAGTGATGATAATGGCCATAGCAGTTTGTTTTTCTAACTTTGTGCAAATTTAAGACCTAAACAGGGCTTCTCCAAACAATCCTATGCAATTAAATCAGCGCATCTCTGCCTTCGTTAAACTGGGCCAATTCATGGGTAAAATGACCACCCATCCCGACGAGTTTTCTGCAGATTTTGATCGGATTTACGCCCACAATAAATGGTTTGGTAAAGATCAAGTCCTGCATGCTTTATCTCAATGGTCAGTTCAATTAAATCACGACGACTTGACCGAGTGGACAGCGCAATATGCCATGAACATGACGCACAGTAAAACCATCGCATTGGTTTTGGCCGGTAATTTACCGCTGGTGGGGTTCCACGATATATTAACCGCGTTGATTTCAGGACATCGGATTTTGTGCAAAACATCCAGCAAAGATCCCATACTCACACGATTGATTTTGGACATGCTTGCGCAAATTGAACCGGGCTTTGTGCCATTTATTGATTGGAGCGATGGTCCTATGGCTAATTTTGATGCCGTTATTGCTACAGGAAGCAACAACTCAGCATTTTATTTCGAGCAGTATTTTAAGAATTACCCAAACATCATTAGAAAAAGTAGAACGAGTGTGGCGGTCTTGACCGGGCAAGAGACCCCTGAAGACCTCAATAAATTGACCCGTGACGTCTTCACCTATTTTGGCTTGGGTTGTCGCAGTGTTTCCAAAATATATGTACCTGAGGGTTATGACTTTCAACCATTTTTTGGTGCGGCATACACTCACAAGGATTTGGTCAATCACGACAAATACATGAACAATTACGACTACAATAAGGCGGTATATCTGATGGGCCAAATCCCTTTATTGGACAATGAATTTTTGTTGCTCAAAGAAGACTCTCAACTCTCCTCTCCCATTGCTGTTTTGTTCTATGAATATTACGACAATTTAGAGAACTTGAGTAAAAAGATCTCGAATATTTCGGATGAGATTCAATGCGTTGTGGGACAGGCTTCTGAAATTTGTAGTGTTGATTTTGGCCAAACCCAATGTCCCGGCTTATGGGATTACGCCGACGGAATCAATAGCATGAATTTTGTTAATTCCCTTTGAGTAGCGGCCGACCGGATGACAGAGAATTCAAACGGCTGAATTTTGTTAAAATATTATTGATAAGTTGTGTCATAGACACGGGGGTTTTCGGCGAAATTTATCACCTTTGTAACCTTATTTAATTGCCATGAAAAAACACAATTTTAGTGCAGGACCGTCCATATTGCCTCAAGAGGTAATGCAGCAGGCGTCCCAGGGACTGATCAATTTTAATAACCTTGGGCTTTCGGTGATGGAAATTTCACACCGGAGTAAAGATTTTGTCGAAGTCATGGATGAGGCCTGTGCCCTGGCCTTAGAACTTTTAGGACTTGATAAGAACCATTACAGCGCCCTATTTTTACAAGGCGGAGCCAGCACTCAATTTGTCATGGCCCCATTCAACTTTTTAAGTCAAAAAGCGGCTTATTTGAATACGGGAACCTGGTCTACAAAAGCCATCAAGGAGGCAAAATTGTTTGGTCAGGTCCAAGAGGTAGCCTCTTCAAAAGATCGCAATTTTTGCTACATCCCGAAAGGGTACGAAATCCCTGTCGATAGCGATTACTTCCACTGTACCAGCAACAACACCATTTTTGGCACCCAAATGCACGAACTTCCAAACACTGAGGTTCCGGTCTTTTGCGACATGAGCAGTGATATTTTCTCTCGAGCAATTGATTACAGCAAGTACGATTTAATTTACGCAGGGGCCCAAAAAAATATGGGGCCGGCAGGAACCACTTTAGTCGTGATCAAAAACGAACTTCTTTCAGAAGCCCCTCGCCCCATCCCATCCATGCTCGATTATCGAATTCATCAGGAGAAAGGAAGCATGTTTAATACCCCACCAGTGGTGGCGGTATATGTCTCTCTTTTGACCCTTAGGTGGGTGCGTGATAAAGGCGGTGTCAGCGCCATTGAGCAGCTGAATCGTACAAAAGCTCAAGAACTTTATTCAGAAATTGATCGAAATCCACTCTTTAAGGGATTTGCAGAGACTGCTGATCGCTCTATTATGAATGCCACATTCAATTTGACTACAGAGGAAAATAAGGCCACCTTTGATGAACTCTGTCAGCAGGCGGGCATCAGTGGAATTAACGGACACCGCAGTGTGGGTGGTTTTAGAGCATCTATTTACAACGCCATGCCTTTGGAAAGCGTCAGGACTCTGATAGAAGTAATGAAAGAATTTGAACGCAAACATTAATCGATTTCAATATCGTATATCGCAATAGTCATGATAAAAGTACACGCAAACGACGGCATTTCAAACACAGGAGTACAGGCTTTAGAACAAGCCGGATATGAAGTCAGCACGACTAAAGTTGCTCAAGAGCAATTGGTTGATTTTATAAACAGAGAAGACATTGGCGTCTTACTGGTGCGCAGCGCTACAACGGCCAGAAAAGAATTAATTGACGCTTGTCCAGGGCTTAAAATTATTGGCCGTGGTGGCGTGGGTATGGACAACATTGACGTGGACTACGCACGATCCAAAGGACTCCATGTGATCAATACTCCAGCAGCCTCTTCAGCCTCTGTCGCTGAATTGGTTTTTGCGCATTTATTTGGTGGCGTGAGGTTTTTGCACCAATCCAATAGAAATATGGCTTTAGAGGGAGACACTAATTTTGGTGTCTTGAAAAAAGCCTATGCCAAAGGGCGTGAATTGCGCGAAAAGACTTTGGGTGTTATCGGATTTGGACGTATTGGAAAAGCTACTGCGAGAATCGCTCTAGGTTGTGGCATGAAGGTCATGTATTTTGATCAGCACGTGCCATCAGCCTCTCTCGAACTGAGCTTTTACGATGACCAAAAACTCAACTTTAATTTAACCGCCTCAAGTTTTGATGAGGTGTTGTCCCAAAGTGACTTCATAACCCTGCATGTTCCGGCTCAAAAAGATTACGTCATCGGCGCTGATGAACTGAAAAAAATGAAAGCTGGAGCCGGCCTGATCAACGCAGCGCGTGGAGGCGTCGTGGATGAGGTAGCCCTACTCGAAGCGCTCGAATCACGTCATATTTCATTTGCAGCCCTCGATGTTTTTGAAAACGAACCAAAACCGGCAGTGCAAGTATTGATGAATGAATACTGTTCATTGACTCCGCACATCGGCGCAGCAACGAATGAGGCGCAAGACCGTATCGGACAAGAATTAGCACAACAAATCATAGAACTCACCACCTAGAATGCCTAACTTTGGGCCCTATGTTTGAAAAACTAAAAAAGCGATGGAACGTCACCAGCAACCTTCAGG
>WTIY01000111.1 GCA_011525065.1 Flavobacteriales bacterium | reverse complement strand
CATTGATCCCGGGCATGGGGGTAAGGATCCTGGTAATTTAGGCAATGGATTTAGAGAAAAAGACATCGTTTTGGACGTTTCAAAACAAGTGGGTGCTTTGCTCAGTGCAGAGGGGGTCAAGGTCATTTACACCCGTACAAAAGATGTGTTTATTGAATTGTACGATAGGGCACCAATCGCCAATAAGGCCGACGCTGATCTGTTTGTTTCAATTCATTGCGATTCCCACAATTCTCAAGCCTACGGCGCTGGCACGTTTGTCATGGGTTTGAGTAAAAGCGATAAAAATCTAAACACTGCTAAGAAAGAAAATGAGGTCATTTTTTTAGAGGACAATTATCAAGAGCGATATAAAGGATTCGATCCGTCCTCTCCAGAATCGCTCATTGGTCTGACATTACTTCAAGAGGAGTATCTAGACCAAAGCATTCGCTTGGCGGGTTTGATACAAAAAAACCTAGTCCAAAACCTCAAACGTAGGGACCGCAGTGTAAGACAGGACGTCTTTTGGGTTTTGCATCATTCTTATATGCCCAGCGTGCTGATTGAATTGGGTTTTTTGACCAACAACAAAGAAGGCCCTTATCTCAACTCTAAAAAGGGACGAAAAGAAATGGCCTATGAAATTGCAAGAAGCATTCTAGAGTACAAAGCCGAAATTGACTTCGCTACTGAAAGTCAAGAGCGATTTATTCAGGGACAAGCAAAACTAAGCAATGATTTGCCTTCTGGCGGTCTTGGTCAAAATCAAAGTGAGCAGACCGTGTCAGATTCTTCGGTTCAATTTAAAGTACAAATTGCTGCTAGTGGCAAAAAATTAGCCACAAAAGCCTACAATTTTAAAGGGCTTAGCTCGATCACTCGTCATAAGGAATCTGGCCTATATCGCTATTTTTACGGGGAAACCTCAGATTATGACACCGCCAGACAGTTGCAAGCCGAAGCGAGAAAAAAGGGTTACAAACAGGCCTTTATTGTCGCCTTCAAAGCGGGTGAGCGGATCTCTGTAGACGAAGTTTTGAACAATTAATGGTGAATAAACTACCAATATTCCATGGCGATATGCCCGATGCATCCCCTTAATATGATTAAATTTGTATAGAACCTAAATCCAAAGTTTTGCGTTTTTCCAGAGAAATTAAAACCGGAGTCTTTGCTGTTGTTTCCATACTGTTGTTCATTTTGGGGTATCAGTTTATGAAAAATTCTAATCTGTTTCAAACCTCTAGAGTGTTTTATGTGGTTTATGACAATGTGGTCGGTCTTGAGACTGGAGCTCCTGTGACCATCAACGGGATGCGCGTCGGACAGATTAAAAATCTGTCGCTAAAGAATAAGGCTGGAGATGCGGTCATTGTGACCTTTGATATCGAAAGTGATTTTGAGTTTTCACGCAGTAGTGTCATTAAAATTTATGCCTCTGGCATCATCGGTGGTAACAACCTAGCGGTTCTTCCCGATCCTGACGATTCAGTAATGGCGAAGTCTGGAGACACCTTAAGGGGTGAATTAGAGTCAGGACTCATTGATGGTTTGATTGAAAAATTTTCACCCATTGAAAAGAGTTTGCTCTCAACACTGACCAAGGTGGACTCCGTGCTGTCCGATTTTGATCAAGTCCTGGATTCGGCCACAAAAGAGCACCTGCGTCAAAGTATGGATGCCATGAGCGTCGCCATGGAGCAGCTCGGTCAAACGGCAACCGGCTTGAATCGTCTTGTCGATAACAATCAAAAAGAACTTGATCTTACGTTCAAAAGCTTATCGCGTACCTCTCAAAATTTGGAAGCCATCACCGATTCTATCGCTTCTGTCGATACTGCCCAAATGCTCAAAGATTTATCGGGATCGGTCAAGGCGTTAAATCAGATCACCAACACCATGGCCGAGGGCGAGGGTAGTTTGGGAGCCATGATTAATGATAAGGGCTTGTATGAGGATTTGCGCAAGCTGACAGAAGACGCTCAGAACTTATTGCAAAACATCAAAGATGAGCCAAAGAGATATGTTCACTTCTCGCTTTTTGGTAAAAAAGACAAAGCAACAGATAACAAAGCAAACTGATGGGAGCATGGCCATCCATTTCTAATGTAATTTTCGCCCTTATTTTATGTTCAGGCATTGGGTATTTTGTCATGAACATGCGCCGACTCATTGCATTGATCAAAATGGGACGGCCGGTCGGCGAAGTTAGCGATAAGAAACAGCGATGGACCAACGTTGGACGCATTGCCTTTGGTCAATCCAAGATGGTTCGACGCCCAGTATCTGGTGTGATGCACCTTATTGTGTATTTGGGTTTTATCATCATCAACATCGAAGTGCTGGAAATCATTATTGACGGTTTGTTCGGGACCCACAGAGTTTTTAAATCTTTAGGTCCGATTTACGGCGGTTTAATTGGGGTTTTTGAGGTTTTAGCCGTTTTAGTTTTTCTTGCAGTTGTGGTCTTTTGGCTGCGACGAAATGTGATACGTCTCAAACGTTTTTTGTCGCCAGAAATGAAAGGATGGCCCAAAACAGATGCCAATCTTATTCTTTATTTTGAAATGGTCCTTATGGCCTTATTCTTGATGATGAATGCCACCGATCTCAGTTTTCAACAGATGAACAGTGGCAATTGGGTTTCGGCCAGTATTTATTCTGCCATTGTGGATTGGCCGCCTCAAACCATGCATTTAGTGGAGCGAATTTGTTGGTGGGCCCATATAGTCGGCATCTTGATTTTTTTAAATTATTTGTACTACTCAAAACACCTGCACATACTCTTGGCTTTTCCAAACGTTTATTTTGGCCGCGTTACTCCTGCTGGGGCATTTGAAAATCTGACCTCGGTAAAAGAACAAGTAGCGCTTATGATGGATCCTTCAGCAGATCCTTATGCAGCGCCAGCAGAGGAGAGTGTTGTAGAAAAATTTGGCGCGAGTGATGTGACGGATTTAACTCAGGTTCAACTGCTCAATGCCATGACGTGTACCGAATGCGGTCGATGTACCAGTGAGTGTCCTGCCAATCAGACCGGAAAGCTCTTGTCTCCGAGAAAAATCATGATGGATACGCGTGACCGACTGGTCGCTCTTGGCAATGAAAAAGCTTCAGGTGGAGGTGAGTCCTCGTCTAAACAACTTCTTGACGGTTACATCTCACGAGAAGAATTATGGGCCTGCACCACCTGTAACGCCTGTGTTGAGGCCTGCCCTGTAAGTATCGACCCTGTGTCGATCATTATGTCCATGCGACAATATTTGGTCATGGAGCAGTCGGCTGCGCCAGCAGAACTCAATACGACCATGACGAACATAGAAAATAATGCAGCCCCTTGGCCTTTTAATCAGCAAGACCGGGCAAATTGGATGAATGAATAAGAAACCCTAATTATGAACGAAAACCATTTACTGGACACTAAGGACGAACAAGGATTGACGGTGAGTCCTGTATTGCCTGAAGGCATGAAAAATTATCTCATTGATATTGATGGCACCATTTGTGATGACATCCCAAATGAAGAACCTGAGCGTATGGCCACCGCTCAAGTTTATCCCGATGCCCTCAAAACATTAAACCGATGGTATGATCAAGGTCATGTGATTTGTTTTTTTACCTCAAGAGTAGAAGCCCACAGGTCAGTTACTGAGCAGTGGCTGGC
>WTIY01000076.1 GCA_011525065.1 Flavobacteriales bacterium | reverse complement strand
GACATATGGCTCTTCAAGCTTCACTTGATCCATCATTCGTTTACTGTAGCCTACAATCGTCTCATCTTTATGAGGAATCAACCAAGGGACAAAGGTGGCGCTACAATTCTCCGGAACAGATAAAGCCTCAAAACTCTTCTCTCCCGCTGACATTCCGGGAATGAGATAGAGGTTCAAATCAGGGGTCGATCTGTTATTCGCTTTGCTCAGCATTAAACTTTCGTCAGTATTGATTATCTTTACGGTATCGTTTTCAGGGTGAGCGGATTATATCCACTTGAATGGTCCCCATAAACCTTGACGTCGATTGCTTAAAACTATGAAAAAGAATTTATATCCGGCGAGCACCCGAGGCACGGCTGACTATGGTTGGTTACAAGCGAATTATTCCTTTAGTTTCGCCAATTACTTTGATCCTAATCGAATTCAATTTGGCGCATTACGTGTGCTGAATGACGATACGATTGCCCCGGGAATGGGCTTTGGAAAACACCCCCATGACAATATGGAAATCGTAACCATACCCTTGAGCGGCGGTGTCCTTCACGAGGATTCTATGGGCCACAAAGGCACCGTTATGCCGGGAGAAATACAAGTCATGAGTGCCGGAACCGGCATTACCCACAGTGAATTTAACGCCAGTAAAGACGAACCCTTAAAGTTGTTTCAAATTTGGATCTTTCCAAACCAGAGAAATGTAGCTCCTCGATACGATCAAAAGACCATTGCTTCACTGTTAAAACCCAACACCTTATCCCCTATTGTCGTCCCGAGGGAGGAGGCAACTTCTGATCAGCTTTGGATTCATCAAAACGCCAGTTTTTATTGGGGCCAATTCGATCAGGACACGACCTATGAATTCAAGATTAGTGATCCCAATAAAGGGGTTTATCTCATGGTCGTGGATGGGCAACTGGAAACAGAAGATGAAATACTGGGCAAAAGAGATGCCATTGGGCTTTGGGAAACCAATTCCCTTTTGATAAATATAAAGGCCAACACAAGCCTATTGGCGCTTGAAGTGCCAATGTAAATAATTAACGCATGAGAGATCAAGTAGAAATCGTAGACAATGAATTTTTAAGACAATTTGAATTGGAAATTGGAGACAATATGGCCAGGATTGAATACGCCTTGCAGGAACGAAAGATATTCTTGACCAAATTTGACATGTGTCAAGAATTACTCGATCAAGGTTTCAAAGAGATTTTTATCAAAGCTGTATTTGAGGAAGTAAAGGACCGAGGTATTAGTTTAGTCCCGACCAGTCCAGAAATTGCCCACTTTTTTAAAAAAAATCGCAGAATCTACAAACCCCTATTGCCGATCGGCATGAACATCTAGAACCTGATCAAATGCACTGATTTTTTCTGCCGCCATCACCGGTGGGTGATTGTCCGCTTGATTCTTCCAATCGAACCGAACCAGGCCATCGGCGTCAATTTCTCTTAACACCACCGAATAAAGTCCATTGACCAGTTCTGGATCCCAAGGAGCTTTTACTTTTATGTAGTTTGGTGTAAATCCATGAATATAGCCCTTTTTATTCTCCCCCTCGAACAACACGAGCTGCTCACTACCCATGTGTTTTTCGTAAAAGGCACGTCTTTTTTTGACGGATAGTCCTCGCAGCATTTTACTGCGCTTTTGACGAATTTGAGCTGGTACAATGCCATTGAGTTCTCCGGCCTTTGTTCCTGGACGCTCTGAATAGGTAAAGACATGGAGATAACTGATGTCCAGGTTGCTCAAAAACTCATAAGTCTCCAAAAATGCTTCGTCGCTTTCTCCAGGAAATCCAACAATGACATCAACACCAATGCACGCGTGGGGCATCAGGCGCTTAATTTGGTCTACGCGCTGAGTGTAGAGCTCTCTGCGATATCGTCGTTGCATTTTGGCTAAAATGGCATTACTTCCGCTTTGTAAAGGAACATGGAAATGAGGGACAAAACTTTCAGACTGGGACACGAATTCAATGATCTCTTGGCTCAGAAGATTAGGCTCAATTGATGAAATTCGAACCCGATTCACTCCCTGAACAGTATCAAGTGCCTGAATCAATTCCAAAAACGTATGTTCATGGCGTTTGTTACCAAATTCTCCCTTGCCATAATCGCCGATGTTGACGCCTGTCAAAACTATTTCTTTAATCCCTTGAGCCGCAATTTCACCGGCCTGAGCCATGATATTTTCCAATTTGTCCGAACGAGAAATTCCGCGGGCCATAGGAATGGTGCAGTATGAGCATTTATAATCACAACCGTCTTGAACTTTTAAGAAGGCACGGGTACGGTCTCCAATGGAGTAAGAACTCACATAGGCATCCACCTCTTCAATGGCACATGAATGGACCTTAGCGCCAATTCTTTCCGCTCCTTCATGATTTAATAGCGCGTTGATGTAGGCCGTAATGTTAAACTTTTCAGAAGCGCCTAAAACCAAATCAACCCCATCGACCTCTGCTAACTCGTGAGGTCTTAACTGGGCGTAACAACCGATGGCGATAACAAAGGCATCAGGATTTGCTTTAAGTGCTTTTTTTACAATGGTTTTGAACCGCTGATCGGCATTTTCAGTAACACTACAGGTATTGATCACATAGAGGTCCGCGCGAGATTCAAAAGGTACGCGTTCAAAGCCCTCTTGTGCGATATCACGGGCAATTGTGGATGTTTCGCTAAAATTGAGCTTGCATCCCAAGGTATAAAAAGCCGCTTTTTTGGTACCGTTCATTGTATTATTTTAGCACAAGTGCAGGCAAAAGTACGACATATTGATCGAAATGAAACTCAATCCCACAAGGACAAAGACCTGGCAGTGATTTCCGTCAAGGGACTGATGACAAAAATTCGACGGGTTCATTGCATAACGGGTTTTATGTTGCTGTTGGTCGTCTTTGGGTGCCAAACAGATGGCGTACAACGCCCTGATCATTTGGTCTTTCGATATAATGAATCTGGCAACATCAGTTCGCTGGATCCTGCCTTTGCTCGAAACCCTCAAAACATTTGGCCCACCAATCAATTGTTTAACGGTTTGGTCCAACTGGATGACTCTTTAAACATCAGGCCTGATATCGCACGAGATTGGTCGTATAACGACAGTACCTTGACCTACAGATTTTTCTTGCGTAAAGGGGTGTATTTTCACAAACACCCTGTTTTTGGCACTGATCAAACGCGGCAAGTAACCGCTGAAGATTTTGTTTACAGTTTTGATCGATTGCAGGATCCCACTCTCGCAGCGCCTGGAAGCTGGGTGATGCAACAAGTGGATCAATATTGGGCTGAAAATGACTCGACCTTGGCGATCCGACTCAAGCAAGCCTTTCCTCCGTTTTTGGGAATACTCTCCATGCGTTATTGTTCTGTAGTCCCCCATGAGGCCATTAGCCATTTTGGGGATGAGTTTCGCAAAAACCCAATTGGCACAGGCCCTTTTGCCTTTAAGTTGTGGGTAGAAAATACGAAATTAGTCTTGCGCAAAAACCCGATTTATTACAAACAAGATCAAAACGGGATCCAACTTCCATATCTGGAGGCTGTTGCCATTAGTTTTTTGCCGGACAAACAGAGTGAGTTTCTAGAATTTAGTCAAGGTAATCTCGATTTTATTTCAGGGATTGATCAATCCTATAAGGATGCCCTG
>WTIY01000106.1 GCA_011525065.1 Flavobacteriales bacterium | reverse complement strand
TTTAATCGACCGCTTAGGGAAAGGGCATTGCTGTCTGTGAGTTGAGAGACAAAATAGCTCACCGCCATAAGCACCTGATAAACGCTATTTTGAGGCGATATTTCAAGGCCGGCTTCCTGAATTAAGAGCCGGTCAAAAAATCGAGGAGTTCCCTGTTTGATGTTCAAAGCCGCATGAGTATAGGCCGACAAAATGTCCGTTAGCATTTTATGTCCGGCAATCTCTTTTCGCAACACCTCAGGGTGCTGGTAGATTTTTTCCTTACTCACTTTTAAAATATCATCGATTTGCGCTTTAAATTGGCATTGCGCTAAGACCGTAGATTCCATTTCACCATTGAGCAGTCGAGTTTCGTTTTGCAGGAAGATATCGCATGCTTCTTGAATCAACCTACTTATGGCCAGCGATCTTAAATAAGCCAAACGATCCTTTCCCTTGTTCAACTTGCTGTACTTTTCAGTTTGGATGTTGTCCTTGACCAAACGCACCAAAAATTCTAGGGCGACTTCTTCCGAAATCCAACCTAAATTGATCCCGTCTTCAAAATCGATAATGGTGTAGCAAATGTCGTCTGCTGCTTCAACTAAATACGCCAAAGGGTGACGGGTATAACGTCCAGACCCTAGATGCTTGAGCCCCAATTCGGTGGCAACCTCTTCAAAAAAATCGCGGTCGTCATTAAAGTAACCATACTTTTTATCGGCACAATGCTTACTCGGGCTTTTGGGCAAAGAGCCCTTGGGATATTTCATGAAGGCACCCAAGGTCGCATACGACAACCGAAGGCCA
The DNA here is from genome assembly GCA_011525065.1 of Flavobacteriales bacterium. Lineage (GTDB taxonomy): Bacteria > Bacteroidota > Bacteroidia > Flavobacteriales > Flavobacteriaceae > BACL21. The sequence goes on along the minus strand of WTIY01000106.1, from coordinate 2,873 downwards.
CCAATAACCCCGTTTCTGGACTCTGTCATCATCTTAAATCCGTTGGCATTGCCCTCAAAATCGCATAAATCCTGATGCTCCTGAGGGGTCATGTCCTTTTGATAATTTTGGCCCGAACCTGATTTAAAAAAATCACCAATGGCCTTTTCTCCACTGTGGCCAAATGGCGGGTTGCCAATGTCGTGGGCTAGAGCGGCAGCGGCTACAACGGCACCAAAATCGTTGGCCTGAAAACCGTGGATCGACGATAAGTGTGGGTGCTTGTTTAAGATGGCTCGCCCCACGGTTCTCCCCAGAGAACGCCCCACAACAGAAACCTCCAAACTGTGGGTGAGTCTGGTGTGCACAAAGGAATTTTTGGACAGCGGAATGACCTGAGTCTTGTCTTGTAAACTTCTAAAATGAGAAGAGAAAATAATGCGGTCGTAATCCACCTCAAACCCCAATCGAGTTTCGTCTTGTTCGCTGCGCAATCTCTTGTGCTGATCGCCCTGTCTTTTGAGTGACATCAACTGTTCCCAAGTCATCATGAGTCTGTTTTTTGCTTTTGAATATTACTCTGAGCAAGATAGGTCTTTTGGACCAAATTCGAAATGGCCAAAGCGGCATAACATTCAGGTAACCTTTATGTCATACAATCATAATTTGCCCATAACCTCGAGGTTACATTCAGGGGTCATCTTTGCATCGAGTATTTAAAACACATCATGAGAAAATTTTTATTAACGGCATTATTTAGTGTAATGTCTTTGGCTGCTGTTGGGCAAACAACAGGATCCATAGTCGGTTTGTTGACCGATAAAGAATTCAACAACGAGCCATTGGCCTTTGCCAATGTGATTATTAAAGGGCAAAATACAGGAACAACCTCAGACTTTGATGGGCTCTACGCGCTCGAAGATCTGCCTGTTGGTACCTACACCATCATTTACAGTTTTGTAGGTTACGAAACCGTAGAAATAGACAACATTACGGTAGAGCAAGACAAGGTAACTACGGTTAATGTTCCCATGGGTGCAAGTGCGGCCACTTTGGAAGAAGTGGTTATTACTACTACAGTACGAAAGGAAAGTGAAGTCGCCCTGCTTCTTCAGCAAAAAAATGCAGTGACACAAAAAACCGCCATCGGTGCCCAAGAGCTCTCTAGAAAAGGAGTCGGTGATGCCGCCACCGCTGTGTCTAAAGTCACTGGGATTTCAAAACAAGAAGGTTCAGGGACGGTCTTTGTGCGGGGACTAGGCGATCGTTACAATGTCACCACCTTTAATGGCCTGCCACTTCCTTCAGATGACCCAGCACGTAAAAACATCAACCTGGGGATCTTTAACACCAATATCGTTGAGAATATTGGTATTGACAAAACATTCAATCCAAATCAATACGCCGATTTTGCCGGAGCAAACATCAATATTGATTCGAAAAATAGCATGTCTGATGGCATTATTTCAGTCAGTGTAAATTCTGGCATCAATACCCTGACCCAAAGTCAAGATGAATTTTTTCGTACTGATGGACCAGACAACTATGGGTTTTATGACATCAATTACCCCGCTTTCCCACTTAACAATTACAACTTTGAGACGAGCTGGGATCGCCGTTCGGCCGAAGCGCCCGCCAACTTGGGTTTGACCCTTCAAGGTGGAGATAGTTTTCAGCTCGGCGACGATACTAAACTCACGGTTTTTGGTATTGGGGCGCACAGCAATCAATTTCAATATCGTGAAGGTGTTTCACGTGGCGGTGTCGAGGTTAGCGGCATCCCCAATGCGGATTTTGACTATGTCAATTATCAATACAGTACCAATACAACCCTGATGGGTGATGTCGGGATCAAACACAAAAATTTAAATCTTAATTACAGCGGGTTATTTTTGAATACCTCGAACGAACAGCAGTTAGAAAACTATGGTGTCATCGATAAAGACGATGATGCATCACAAGGTGGAGGATTTATTCAGCGTGGGGTCTTTACACGCACAGACCTCATCATCAATCAACTGCATGCAGATTTTGAAATCAATGAGCGTATTGATATTCGCGCCTCGGGATCTTACAGTTTCTTGCAAAGTGCCGAGCCGAATCGACGACAAGTCACCTTGGTCCCTCAAGATTTAGATGAGCCAGACGGGCCTAAATCTTTTGAGTTTGTCTCTGCCGCTTCAAGTAACCACCGTTTTTACGCTGACCTCTACGAAGAAGAAATTGCCAGTGCTTTTGAAACATCCATTAAGTTATTCAAAAATACTGAGGACGAATTTGACGGCAAACTCGATTTGGGATTCAGTTCACGCAATAAAGAGGTAGATTTTTCTGCCACTCAATTTAACTTCCGAATCCTTCGCGGTGCGGGAATTGTTCAGCCAATTGTCGAAAACATCTACGATGTAGATGCCTACTTTAATCAGGATAACCTCAATGCTGGTTTATTCAGAATGGAAACCTTTAGAGGAAGTGCAGATGTAACCAATGCTTTGGACCCACAAACCTACGGCGGAACCCAAAGTATTTTGGCTGGATATGCCAACTTTACTTATTCGCTTAATCCACAGCTTACCATGGTTGTTGGCTTACGTGGGGAACAAATTAACCAAGACATCGCTTGGTCAACTTCACTTGATCCAGATGGAGACAGCAACAGTTTAGATGTATTCCAACTGCTGCCAGCGCTCTCGATGAAGTACAGCCTCTCCGATGATCAAAACCTCAAGTTTGCTGCCAGCAAGACCTATACGCTGCCCCAATACAAAGAGCGAGCCCCATTTTTGTTCCAAGAGGTAAACCAGGATTATTTCGGAAATCCCTTTTTGACCGCTTCGACGAACTATAATTTCGATGCCAAGTGGGAACTGTTCCCTTCTGACTCAGAACTATTG
>WTIY01000095.1 GCA_011525065.1 Flavobacteriales bacterium | reverse complement strand
AGCCCAGCTCGGCTGCGAGTTGTCTGGCGACCGTACTCTTGCCTGTCGATGAGTGACCGTCAATGGTAACGATAATGCGTTTCATTATTGGAGATTCATGTTGAGCCCAAAAAAGCTAGTGGCTGCAGCGCTGTTAAAGCGACTGTAAGCGTAACTAAAGCGCAATTTATTTAATTTTATTCCAAACCCAGCACTTAAACCAGCAAAGGAGCGTTGATCAACTATGCGCAATTCTTCCCCTCTTCTGAAGCTGTAACCAAGCCTGAGATTAAATCCTTTATCGGGAAAAAGTTCCACCCCGAGAATCATGTGACGCATGATCTCATCGATAAAATTAATGTTCTCACTGGTTGCATTTCCTTCTAAATCGATTTCATCGCGATTGGGATTGGCAAAGGCCAAACGCCAATTCTCCAAATGCTCTAGCGTCAAATGCCATCGAACTGGAATGTTTTCTAAATCTTGAGAAATACCCGCAATCAATTCAAATGGAAGCTTTTCAGCGGTAATGTCATATGGATCGAGCTGTGCACCAAAATTACGGGCCACCAAGCCAAAATTAAATCCCTCTTGTTCATTTCGGTAAAGCAAACCCACATCCAAGGCAATCCCTGTAGAATTGTATTGTTCCAGGGTTGAAGAAATGAATTTGAGGTTTGCGCCTAAATACCAGTCTGTATAAGGAATGTTTTTGGCATGTCCGACCGATACGGCGAGTTCTCCTCCTGAAAATGAGTTTGTGGGTTGCCCTAAAGCGTCATAACCGGCAAAATTACCGTAATTAATGTAGGTAACCCCCGTGTGAAATACCTGTGTTCTGCGGTCCCATAGATAGGCATAACTGGCTGTACCGTAGGAAATATCAGAGACATAGTTATTAAAATTTACAGAGAGCTGGTTGTCCATCGCCGGATTGATGGTTGCCGGATTGAATAAGGCCTGCGTAGGATCATAATCGAAATTCGTGATTGTTTTTCCTCCCAAGGCCACCTGACGCGGACTAGAGCCTAAATTTAGAAACTGGTAGGTGACTGAACCACCCACTTGAGCCTTCAATATGGGGGTGATAAAAATAAATATGGTCAACAGCCGCAATCTCATATACTCGTGATGCCTGGTACTCGATTGATTAACGACTACAATGATACTTTATTTTCGCGCCTTATAAAAGTAATCCCACAGTTTAGACCCAAAGCTTTTTTGGTCTTTTAACACGCTGAGGGGTCACTGCCAAGGCCACTACCTCCATCATGTCTTGCACATAATGAAAGGTCAGTCCTTTTAAATAATGAGCCGGTATTTCCAGAATATCTTTTTCATTGCCTTTGGCCAGGATGATTTCTTTTATTTTGGCGCGTTTTGCGGCTAAAATCTTTTCTTTTATCCCGCCTACTGGTAAAACTTTTCCTCTAAGGGTAATCTCGCCCGTCATGGCCAAATTCTTTTTCACTTTGCGTTGTGTATACAAGGACACTAGAGAAGTGAGCATGGTCACTCCAGCACTTGGGCCGTCTTTTGGAGTAGCCCCCTCAGGCACGTGAATGTGTATGTTGTGGGTTTTAAAAACCTCAGGGTTGATGCCCAGAATCTCTGCATTTGACTTAATGAATTCCAAAGCAATCGTAGCGGATTCCTTCATAACCGTTCCCAGGTTACCCGTCATGGTCAATTGTCCTTTTCCGCTGGAAATGGCAGATTCAATAAACAAGATATCCCCGCCGACACGGGTCCATGCCAAACCGGTGACCACCCCGGCCACCTGATTGTTTTCGTATTTATCCCTCTCGAGCTTGGGTGCACCCAACACGGATTCGATCACCTGACGATCTACCACCACGGTATAATCCTGATCCATGGCCAGATTCATAGCGGCATAGCGCACCATTTTGGCGATTTTCTTTTCGAGGCCCCTGACCCCACTCTCTCGAGTGTATCCTTCAATAATGAAGGCCAATAGCCGTTTTTGAATCTTTAAGTGGCTCGAGTTAAGGCCGTGTTCGGCCAATTGTTTTGGCAACAAATGGCGATGAGCGATTTCAACCTTTTCTTCTAAGGTATAACCAGAAACCTCAATAATTTCCATTCGATCCAACAGAGCAGGTTGGATGTGACTCAAACTGTTTGAGGTCGCGACAAACATAACTTGAGACAAATCATAGCCCAACTCCAAATAATTATCGTAAAATGCATTGTTCTGCTCAGGATCTAAAACCTCAAGCATGGCTGAGGAAGGGTCACCCTGATGGCTTGAGGTCAATTTATCAATTTCATCTAAAACAAACACAGGGTTGGCCTTACCAGCCTTTTTGATGTTTTGAATGATTCGACCCGGCATGGCACCGATATAAGTTTTTCTATGTCCTCGAATCTCAGCCTCATCGCGAAGCCCTCCTAAGGACATGCGGACATATTTTCTCCCCAAGGCCTCAGCTATTGATTTACCCAAAGAGGTTTTTCCAACCCCAGGAGGGCCATATAGACACAATATGGGCGATTTCATATCGTTGCGCAGTTTTAAAACGGCCAGATGCTCTACAATGCGTTTTTTTACCTCATCCAAACCAAAATGATCTCGATCCAATATCTTTTGAGCGCGTTTAAGATCAAATACATCCTGGCTAAATTCTGACCAAGGCAATTCGAGCATCAAGTCAAGATAATTTCTCTGAATGCTGTATTCAGCGACCTGAGGATTCATACGCTGAAGCTTACCCAGTTCTTTCTCAAAATGCTCATGCACCTCCTTAGTCCATTTCTTGGTCTTACCGGCAGATCGCATTTCTTCGATTTCAGCCTCAGAAGAGGTTCCTCCGAGCTCTTCCTGAATGGTTTTCATTTGTTGGTGCAGAAAATACTCCCGCTGCTGCTGAGACATATCGCTCTCAACCTTAGACTGAATGTCCATTTTTAGAGACAGTTTCTGCAACTCAACATTCAGGTATTTAAGGGTTTCCAATGCCCTCTGATTTAAACTATTGATTTCCAGAAGACTCTGTTTTTCAGGGACTGCAATGTTCAAATTCGAACAAACAAAATTGATCAAAAACGAATTACTCTCGATGTTTTTTATCGCAAAAGCCGCATCTGAAGGAATATTAGGGCTGTCTTTGATAATGTCAATGGCCAGTTCTTTAATGGAATCAATAATGGCCTTGAATTCTTCGTCAGTCTTCTCGGGCCGTAATTCTTTAACCTCCTTGATGGTCGCCGTCATAAAGGGATCAGTAGTGACCACCTGATCAATTTCAAAACGCTTTTTACCCTGTATGATCACCGTAACGTTTCCATCCGGCATTTTTAGAACCCGAAGAATGCGGGCCACGGTACCCACTTGATGGATATCCTTTGACTCCGGATTCTCCTGAGCCTCTTCTCTTTGAGCCACAACCCCGATGACCTTACTGCCTTGATTGGTCTGATTTATTAAATTGATGGACTTATCGCGACCAGCAGTAATCGGAATCACTACACCCGGAAACAATACTGTATTTTTCAGCGGTAAAATGGGTAAGGTTTCGGGCAATTCTTCTGATGACATGGCCTGTTCATCCTCTGCACTGAGCAATGGAATAAACTCCGCATCCTGGTCGAGATCTTTGAATGACAAACTGTCTATATTGATGAGCTTCGCTTTCGACATATTAAATTCCTCGGTCATTATGTCACACAGCAGAACTGCGCAAC
>WTIY01000190.1 GCA_011525065.1 Flavobacteriales bacterium | reverse complement strand
GACAGAGAACAATCAAATCAAGGACAGCGTCGGTCTGCTGAATCCATTGAGTCAAAAATTCACCGAATATGAGGCGGCGTCGGGAGTCGGGGACAGCACATCCATTTATACTGAATTGGGTTGGCGCTACCGAGAGACCGACAGTGTGTTTTCAAATACCTTAGAGCGTGCAGGAATCTCACGCGATGTCTTTCTCAAAGGTCAATTTTTAAACGCCACACAAACCAAACTTTCAGGCTTTGCCCAGTATCGGAATTTAAGTACTCCAGGACAGAGTAACCTCAATCAAAAATCTCTGAATCTTCGTTTAAACTTTACTCAAAGCCTTTGGAATAACAAACTGCGATTGGCGACCTCGGCCGAGGCCAATAACGGAAAACTCCCTCAACAGGAATTCACTTATGTCGCTGTTGAACCAGGACAGGGAACCTATACTTGGATCGATTATAATGAAGATGGAATACAAGACTTAGATGAATTTGAAATCGCTCAATATCAAGACCAAGCCGCTTTTGTGCGTTTGCTTCTTCCCAATCAAAATTTTATCGACATTCAACGAAGTGCCATAACGCAAATTCTCACTTGGCAATTTTCTTCCTGGCAAAACCAAAGTGGTTGGCGTAAAATCTTGTCTCATTTTTTCAGTCAGACCGCTTTTTCCGTGGATCGCAGTGCCCCAAAAAGCAATCAGCTTTTTATCAATCCATTGGGGTCCTTTAATGACAATGATCTGGCCTTACAACTCAATTTAAAACAATCGATTTTTTTTAATCGAAGCAAACAACATTATACCACCGCCTATATTTATCAAAAGAGTCAAAACAATCAATTGGTTGCCCTTGGACTCCAAAAAAGCACACTGGAGCAGCATCAATTGACTTTTGATCACAAAATAAAAGATCAGTTTCTTGGGCATCTTACAGCTCAGTGGTCAAGCCGCGACAATCGTTCAGAAAATTTCGCCCAGCGCAATTTCAATTTAACTCAGCAAACTATTGAGCCCAAGCTCACCTACTTTTGGGGAGTGAACTCAAGAGTCAACATCAATTGGGCTCTGGCTAAAAAAGAAAATCAGCTCGGCAATCGAGAGCAACTCAGTCAAAATACCCTGGGTCTATCCTGTACCATAGCTCGAGCGGACCGCATGTCAATTACGGCAGAAATCAATGCCATCAACAATAAATTTGACGGATCCCCTTTCTCCTCTGTAGGTTATTTAATGCTCGAAGGACTTCAGCCCGGAAAAAATCTAACGTGGAATGTACTTTGGCAAAAACGCATCAATAGCTTTTTAGACCTGAACCTTTCTTACTTCGGTCGTGAATCGGCGCAGGCCCGAACGATCCACACCGGATCCATGCAGCTCCGCGCGTTTTTCTAGCATAAAAAAAAGGGCATCTGATGATGCCCCTTTTTTTAAATTACTTTATGACAAAATTTATTTTACAATGATTTTTGCCGTCTTGTAAATGTTTGAGAAAAGGTCACCCATTTTAATGATGTAAACCCCCGAAGACGCATAAGACATGTCTAACTGGTAGTTAAAACGATCCCCTTCTTTTTCAATGTAGTTGAACGCCAACAATTGACCCAATACATTGTAAACGCCAATGGCTGCGCGGTCTTCGTAACTCGTGACAAGCGCGATATCAAATTGATTGTTTTGACCAGAAGTCACAATTAAATCAGCATCGCTTATTGCGGCTTGAGTAATTCCCAGAACCCCATCGATGTCTGCAGTATAGTCTTCCGTCTCACCGTACGTAGTTTCTTCACAAGCGTCTGCAGGAACCTCTGCTTGCCAGTTTGACTTAAAGCGCAGTCTGTGCATGCCGCTGGCTGCATTTGCCGGAATCACAAGGTCAGTAGACTCAGTGTATGTTCCTGCGGCTTGACCAGGTGCAATGACAAAGTTCGGAACCACGATCTCGTCATTTGAGAAGATTCCGTCGTCATTAAAATCAATCCATCCTTTGATGTGCTGATCACCATAACCCGTAGTAAAAGTCACTTCATAGGTTCCACCTGCTGCAAAACTAGCGATCTGAGCTGTAAAATCTCCGTAACCTTCACATCCTGAAGGATTATTGATTTGTTCAACAGCGACCAATTCGAATCCATCTCCAAAAGAGCAATCCAAATTCGGATTACAATAGATGATGGCGTTTTGCACTGTTTTTGTGGCTTCGTCATTCGCCGGATTAGAATCTGGACCATAATTGGTTCTAGAGGCAATGGTATAGGTTTGATTTTGAACCGATAAATCCGCCGTCGTGGCAAAGGTGTAACTCTCAGTCGCGCCTGCTGCTAGAACACCTGTAAAGGTCTCGACAACTGGAGTTCCTCCGTCGATGGTGTATTGTACCTCTGGATCAATGATGTCGTTGATTCCAAAGTTTTTGACATTGATCACGATCTCCTCAGCGTTAGTCAAATTACCAGAAGAAGGGTCTGTAATGCTTGTTACTCCGACATCATCCACAGTGGTGTTAGGTTCCAGTTGGAACGCACCAACAACGCCTTTACGCCCACTGTTCATGTATTCGTTAATGAACCAGAAGGTCGCATCGTCTGCTGGATCAATATCGATCTTACTGTAGTCTCCATAACGAAGACCTGGAATGTTTGCATTACCATTGGCGATTAATTCTTCGGCTACAGTCATAACTCCAGGTGCGTCACCATCAAAACGACCCGTGTAGTAGGAACTCACGCGAACCACATCTGTAGTTGTAGGGCCTGACATAGAGGTGTATCCCATCCCGATATTTCCTGATCCATCCATGATCATACTACCATGCCATGCATGGCGACCATCAGGAGCCGTGTAGGTTCCTTCTTGAAACAGGGTCCAAGGTTCGTTGTCTGCGGTTTGACGGAATTCAAACCAACGAATACCTGCCAATTCGCCTCCTGTAGCATCCGTGTCAACCACAAAATTGAAAACCGCACTGTTGTGGGTAGCAAATTTTCTAAACTGAGCTTGATTCATGATGGTCGCTTGCAGCGCATCAATGGCTACCCCGTTGTTGGGTTGGGTAAGATTTGAAAAGCTTCCCCCGTCAAAAACAGAGATAAATGGCGTGGTGATGATTTGTGTTGCCGCAGAAATTGATGAATTAGAAGGCGTACTCCAGTCCACATCTATTGTCCAATATTTAACGTGATCCTGTGATACCCCGCCCCATGCGTCATCTTGTAAATACAAAAGGGTAGCGCCTCCCGGAGCTGGCATCGTACCATCACTCACATTGAGGACCTGTGGGCTGTAAAATCCACTGGTTTGGATCCCAGGAATGTTGAAGGCTTGAAAACTCGCAGAAGCATTTCCAGCGAGCATTTCAGCGCGATCCAGAGCCCAAACTCTTCTGGTTCCTACGTTCGCGGTAATGTAATAGCCGTCACTCCAAACTGATAATTTCTGATAGTCATTGACCGAAGGAATGGTGTAAACGTACCAACCATTATTGATTGGGTCTGGACCATCAGAGACTGCAACTTGAACTTGACCGTTTGAGGCAAAAAGGTAACTCAAAACCCAGCGGTTAGCAGCGGTATCAAAAGAGGCTGTAAGGTCACAACATCCGCCACCAGAAAAAATATTGGTCACGGCCAATTGTCCTGTCAATGCGTTTCCTGCTTTATCAAAAATGCGATACCCTGTATTAAAGACCACAATAACGT
>WTIY01000170.1 GCA_011525065.1 Flavobacteriales bacterium | reverse complement strand
ACTCGATCCAGCCGCTTCACCTTCTTGAGTTCTGCAGAAACGGTTAATAAGTCTACAGGTTGACTGGACTGAAATAAATTGACTACCGCTTCAAAAATGAATTGATGGGCTTCTTTGTAGAATACATCTGGATTCAAGATGTCGATGACTTCATCGACTCCTTTTTTATCAATCATCATGGCTCCCAATACAACTTCCTCTAAATCAACCGCTTGTGGAGGTAATTTACCTTTCTCTAATGCGATGACCTGTCCTACTCGGGTGGGAAATGAAGATGATTTGGCTAGTGGTTCCATGAACAACGAAAATAAACAATTGCCGTTTTTTCATCCCGAGAATTTGAGGGAGTATATTCACGGGTCCTCAACAACGGGAGTGTTAATAAGTCAAAAAAAAAGTTAACAACCGAAAATTCGGTTCAAATCTTGAGTACGCCAATTTAGAAACTCCTTGGGAGTGACCTCTTTAGCCTTCAAACTCACCCATGGCCGCATATTTGTCCATGCGTTGGGAGACCAAATCTTTTGGGGATAAGTTCTTGAGGCTCTGAAAATGTTTCAAAATACTTTTGGCCACTGTGGCAAAAGCAGATTCACGATCCATGTGGGCACCGCCCAGAGGTTCTTTTACAATTTCATCGATCAAGGATAATTTTTTCATATCAGTGGCCGTCAGTTTCAAGGCCTCTGCCGCACGTTCTTTATACTCCCAACTGCGCCAAAGGATTGAAGAGCAACTTTCTGGCGAAATCACAGAATACCAAGTGTTTTCTAGCATTAAGACTCGATCACCTACCCCAATACCCAGAGCACCACCACTCGCGCCTTCACCGATAATCACTACGATAATTGGCACGTTTAAACGGGTCATCTCAAGAATGTTTCGGGCGATGGCTTCACCTTGGCCGCGCTCCTCTGCTTCAAGGCCTGGATAAGCTCCTGGTGTATCCACGAAGGCCACTACAGGTAAATTAAATTTCTCTGCAGATTTCATCAAACGCAAGGCCTTTCGATAACCCTCAGGATTGGCCATACCAAAATTCCGATACTGACGGGTTTTTGTATTGAATCCCTTTTGTTGTCCTATGAACATGAAGCTTTGGTCTTCAATTTTTCCCAAACCACCCACCATGGCTTTATCGTCTTTAAATCCACGATCTCCATGCAGTTCTAAAAAGCTATCGCCGCAAATGGCTTGAATGTAATCCATGGTGTAAGGACGATCCGGATGCCGCGACAGCTGAACCCGCTGCCATGGCGTGAGATTTTTATAAATGTCCTTTTTTGCAGCCAATAATTTCTTTTCAATTTGCTTACAGGTATTGCTCACATCAACATCACTGTCTTCTCCAATCTGACAAGCTTTTGTGTATTGCTCTTGCAATTCTTTGATGGGCAATTCGAAATCAAGATACTCCATAGCGGGGTGCGTTAACAATCAAAATTGAAACACAAATATACAGATTTGAGCATAGCTGCTTGAGCTATTTTGGATTATTTCTAGAGGCTTTGGCTTTGAAATAAGCATTGGCCAATACCGTGGCCAAAATGATCCCCGCCCCGAGGTAAAACATCCCGGACATGTATTCAGAGTCACCAAAAACCAATAAGGCCAGAAGAATACCGTATACCGGTTCGAGATTAATGGTCAGCATCAAGGTAAAGGGGCTGAGCCATTTCATTAAATTCACCGAAGCAATAAAGGCGTAAGCAGTACAAATCGTACTCAAAATCAGCAAATAGGTCCAGTCGCTGAAACTCAGGACAAAAAAAGAAGCGTCAAAATCTCCATTGAGCAACAGGTAGATGCTGATGCCCAAGACCCCAAAAAAAAGTTCAAAAAAAGAAATTGATGAAGCCGAGTGAGATTGAACAAGACGTCCATTAAACACCGAAAAAAGGGCACTTAAAAAAGCAGAAATCAATGCCATAACGATCCCCCACATATATTCTGTGGAGGCTTGAAAAATAATGCCTAAACCCACTACAGCGATCAAGCCCAGCAGGAGTTCACGCCAATTTATGGGTCGAGAAAAAATTAGGGGTTCTAACAGTGCGGCAAAAAAAGCACCCGTTGCCATCACCGAAAGAGTGACTGAGACATTCGAAATTTTAATGGCCCCAAAAAAGGTCAACCAATGCAAGGCCAAAGCTAACCCTAAACCCAGCATTTGCCATAAAAATTTGAACTTAACCGTAAAGCGAATTCCTCGAATCCACATGTAGCACAAAACCACCAAGGCAGCTAAGGACATTCTAAACCAGACAAGCGGAATGGCCTCCAATGAAATCAAGGCGCCAAGGACTGCAGTAAATCCCCAAATCAGGACGATAAAGTGCAAATGAAGGTGGTGTTTCAAATTATCGTTTGGCATTTTTCAATAAAAAATAAGCCAAAGCACCAAAGACGAAATTCGGAAACCACGTGGCCAAAAATGGAGAAAAAGTACTTTGCTCGGCCATGGTCCCAAAAATTTTATCGAAGAAGACGTAGATCATTCCAACACCAATACCAATGGCCAAATTAATGCCCATACCTCCTCGACGTTTTATGGACGATACGGCCACCGCAATGATGGTCAAAATATAAGCCGATACCGGCAGACTCCATCGTTTATACCTAACCACCTCATAGCGGTTAATAAAGTTAGAGCCTTTGGCCTTTTCTCGAGCGATGAATTGATTCAGAGCCGTAAAATTCAATGTCTCAGCAATGTATTCCACGGGCGTTAAATCTTCCATCTCAAAAGGAAAAACAGTATCTCTTTTTGTAAAATACTCCAAAGAATCGTCATTAACACCCACATAACGCTTGCGGTAATTATACAGGGAGTAATTGTCTTTTTCTTCGTTGTAGATGATGCGACTTGCCCCGATTTTATAAGTCATCTGGGTCCCCTCAAAATGTTCAAGGGTAAAATTGTTTCCGGATTTCTCCTTGACATTAAAATAGCTCACGTAAATGTAATCCTTGTCGCTGACCTGCCTAAAAACATTGGCTTTCTCTCGGTCCTTCCCACGACGCTTATTGAGGTACTCGTAACTGAATTCATTGTACTTTTTACTGGAATACGGGGCCAAATAGTTCGCCAGGAAAAACGCCAGGATGCAAACTACGGTCGCTCCCACCAGATAAGGCCGAAGAAATCTAGTGTAGGAAACACCACTGCTCAAAAAGGCGATGACCTCAGTGTTGTTAGCCAATTTAGAGGTAAACCAAATGGTGGATAAAAACAAGAATAAAGGGAACAACAAATTGGCAAAATACACCGTAAAATGGGCGTAATACTTGGCCACCTCAACAAAAGGCACTTCATTGGCTAAAATCTTATCAATTTTATCGGCCAAGTTGACCAAAATACCAATGGGCACAAAAAGCAAAAGGAGCAAACCAAAAGTTCCTAAGTACTTACCGATAATGTAACGGTCTAAGATGCTCACAATATCACAATCGATTATCCATTTGACGAACCATCTTGGCTTTCCAAGAGGCGAAATCTCCAGCTAAGATATGTTTTCTGGCCTCACGAACCAACCACAAATAAAAGCCCATATTGTGAATGCTGGCAATTTGTTTTCCTAACATTTCATTCACAGTAAATAAATGGCGTAGATACGCCTTAGAATAAGCGGTATCAACCCAGGTGATGGGCATGGGGCCAATCGTATCAAAATCCTTTTCCCACTTTTTG
>WTIY01000250.1 GCA_011525065.1 Flavobacteriales bacterium | reverse complement strand
ATATATTTTAGCACATCCATCAAATATTCATACAAACTACAATGGCAGAGCCTTACATTTTTTACCATGAAACATCTTTATTTTTTTAAGCGCATTGGCCTTTGTCTGGGAATGCTATTCTTGAGCCTAAGTCTATCGGCCCAAAGCCTGAGTTATGAAGCTTTAAGTGGTGCTTCATCCAGCCCATCCGATTTAAGTATTTCTGAGGTTTATTCAAAATACTTAGCCTATGTCGATCCTGAAAACAAAATCGGCACTTTAACCAGTATGACCACAATTCACTCATCGGTGAACAGTTCAAACTTCTCTGGAACTTCGATGAATTCTTCTAGTGTTATGGCTCAGTACAGGGATACGCAAGGCCGAATCGCCTCTGCAATGAAAATGGAAAACATGACCACAAAGACAATTTTTGATGGTACTGATGGGTACACAGAAATGGATTTGATGGGTGGGACCCGTACAGAAATGACGGAAGACTTAAAGGCCATGTTCAAAGTTCCAGACATGGACTTGCTGGTTCGGGAAACGCGTATTCCAGATGGGGCAAGTATCTCAAAAGTTACAGCGGGCGACCTCGAATTTTATGCCATCAGTTATGATTACAATTATTCCACAATGAACAACACCATGGTGGAATATTACAACGCCAGTACTTTTACAAAAGATTATTGGACATCGACAAGTAATTATTCAGGGACAGAGACTAAATTGATTAGCCAATATGCCGATTACCAAAGTTTTGATGGCATCATGCAGCCAGTCAAATTATTTATGGCAACTACAAGTGCAACCACTGCAGGAGATTCAGAAACAACGACCCAAACAACCCTAGCTTATAAATTCAACGAAACTTTTGATTACTATCAAAACGCAAAACTCAAGAATTTAAAAATCTCCTTACCTGCAATTCCCTCGGCAGGCGCTGTGGCCGCTGTCGGCTCTCCGGCCAGTACAGGGGAGGCTGCTGCGGAAATTGCCGAGACTGCGTCCACGAGATCGGTCGATGCTGACTCGGACCAAATTGCTGCACAACTCAAAAACATTGATGACCTGGAGAACTCTGCTTACTTTAAGAGCTTAAACCTTCGTGAGCAAGCCTATCAACTACGCTTAAGGGCCTCCAGTATTGGAGAAACACCATTTTTGGAAACCCCTGTAGTGGCCTCAGGCAACACCGTTGGCACAGAAGAAGGTAAGGCGCGAATTGCAAAAATGGATGGTGCCGACGCCGGTAAACTCAAGTACCGCCGCAGCTCTTTATACACGATGATGGTTGATGACAACACTCGTGAGCGCTACAAGGTGATCAAAGACGCTTTTGGAAATTCAATACTATCTGAAAAATTTAACGACCACAACATTGGGCCTTATTTGATTCCAGCTAATGGCATGAGTGGGGAAAAAGATCAGACCGAACTCATTGAAAATTATTTGACAAAAAATGGTGTGGCACGAGATTTGGTGGCTAAATGGTTCAATAGAGATGCAAATGGTAATTTCAATATGGACCTAATCGCTGAACGAGGACAATACAACGCATCAGAGATCGATGTAAAAGTCGCACAATCCTCAGTGCGCGGCAAGGGTCTATTGGCCGATGCTGGCCGCGAACTAATCGGCAATACCTTTGTGATTGTTTACGACTACAAATACACCAACAAAGAGGAGCAAGCTAAAAAACGTGGTGGATTTTTGGATGCGATAAGCACGGTCGCTAGCATTGCTGGATACGATGATGTAGCCAACATCGCCCAAGGAGCAAGAGTGGTGTCAGATGTTATGGGTAAAGGTTATTTTGTGCGCACCAACAGCTATCTGTATCGATTGGTTTGGAACGATGATATCGCCAACGAGTTCTACAGTGAAATGTGGATGGATGAAAGTGATTCAGATCCAAATAGAAAAGCAATTTTTGACAGAACGGATTTATTTAAGTTGGAATACGTGGGAAGTGAGATTTCAAGAAATAATCTCCAGTCCACCATCTTTACCTCAAAGACAGACGATCAACTCATCGAAATTGCCACGACAAGGGCCGTGGATAAAAACATCGGAAAATTACAACGTTCCTATGAGGAATTCCGCGTGAAAACGCCACTGCTTAGTATCGAGCCAATCGCAGCACAAATCGGCACAAAAGAAGGGATCGAGCCTGGAGATAAATTTGAAGTCTTAGAACAGGTTCTGTCAGAGGACGGAACCACCTATTATGACAAGGTTGGTACGATCAAAGTAGGAAAAGACATCTGGGACAATGCTTATCTCGCCGATGAAGGGGAAAGCAAGGAAAGTGAGGCGGAAGATCAGGACAATCAAACAAATTATACTACCTTTAAAGGGAGTGCCAAAAAACTCGCTCCTGGCATGCTAATTAGACAAATAAACTAAACCCATGACTATGAATACTAAACTTTTAAAACTCTGCCTGATGGCTCTTGCTATGCTGGCCATTTCACCAGCATTCGGTCAAAGACGTGCAAAAAAATTGGCGGACAAAGACATGAAAAATTGGCGTTATGAAATTGAATGTGTCAATGTAGGCTCTGATGGAAGTTATATCATAAAGATTTTTTCATTCTCTAAAAACAAAAATGTCGCGATCGATCAGGCCAGTAAAAACGCCGTTCATGGCATAATTTTTCGGGGAATCCCTCAAAACGAAGTGGGCTGTGTAAGTCAGCCGCCTTTGGCCAGACATCCAAATGCACAGGAAAAGAATCGTGAGTTTTTTGACGATTTCTTTGGCAAGGATGGCGAATACCAGCGTTTTGTGACCTTGACGACAAATGGAGCTGTCGCGCCTGAAGACCGCCTAAAAGTCGGCAAGAAAGAATATAAAATTGGGGTCATTGTCTCCGTTGATGTGTCCTCTTTACGCAAAACCCTAGAAGCTGCAGGAGTCATTAAAGGACTCTCCTCAGGATTCTAATAAACACCTAGCTTATGAAATCATTAATCAAACTTTTTGCCCTGATCTTTATGATTGTGAGCGCGCAGTCGTGTAAGTCAAAAATTCAAACCGTATCCGGCTTTTTTGATTACGAAACAGAATGCGTGTCTTCTGACGGTAACGGCATTCAAACCGTCAAAGCCTGGGGCACTGGAAACGACGAAAAAGAAGCGGTTCTCAACGCCCGTAGACGAGCCATCGATGATGTCTTGTTTAAAGGCATTCGCGGAGGCACGAGTTTTTGTGATGTTCGACCGATCATTTCGAATCCAAACACTCGTAGAGATATGGAGCAATACTTTTATGAATTTTTTGCCCAAGGTGGGGCCTTTGAAAATTATGCTGGCCTCCCAGAAGAAAACTGGATTCGTCAAAAATTAAAAATCAATAAAAAAAACAAAGACAATTTAGCCTTTGAAATCGTCATCGAAGTAGACATGATGGGCCTCAAAGATCAAATGCGTCGTGATAACATAATCCAATAAATCGAAGACTTATGAAGTTTTTTCAAAACATACGATTATTGCCTGTATTGTTGATGTGCTCTGCACTCGCTTTTGGACAGGCCAAAAAACCAACCCTTATGGTCGTTCCTAGTGACAATTGGTGCATTACCAATGGCTACTCCATTCAATTTGACAATCAAGGGACCGTAGAGACCATTCCAGATTATAAGCGCGCCTTTCAAGAAAGCTCGGACTTACTGCTCGTTGTCAGCAAACTGAGCGGGCTCATGGCCGATCGCGGATTTCCGTTGAAA
>WTIY01000143.1:7796-13251 GCA_011525065.1 Flavobacteriales bacterium | reverse complement strand
GCCCATTTGTACAACGCCATACTGGATTATCAAAACAGAGAACGACGATTTGGAAAGACGAGCGAACAACTTAACGCCTAAGCAACCCAATAAAATAATTCGTCAGCTCCTCCTTTTGGTGGGGCTTTGCTTCTTTTGGTCATCCTCTGTTTTGGCTCAGCAAAAAGAGCTCGATAGCGGGACAAGATACAGCATTCGCAGCATTACAGTCACCGGCGCCCAGAACTTCAACGAAAATACGGTCATCGCATTTACCGGTCTCAAGATTGGCGATCAAGTGTATATTCCCGGAGAAAAACTAAGCAGTGTCACTAAAAAACTCTGGGAGCAAAACCTATTTAGCGATATTGCGTTTTATGTGACCGGTCTTGAGGATGATCAGGTCGATTTGGAACTGTACATTGTGGAGCTTCCCAAGCTTAACAAAGTCATTATCGACGGAGTGCGCAAAGGTCAAGTCACAGAAATCATCAATGATAACGAACTAAAAGAAGGGGTCAAAATCACCAAAAACCTGATTACGACCACAAAAAATCACATCATTGACAAATATGCTGAGCATGGATTTTTGAATACCAATGTCATGGTAACGACCATTCCGGTAACGGACTCGACAGGAACCGTGATCGCTCAGGACATGCGGATTTTAATCGATCGCGGAAAACGTGTGAAGGTGGCCGAAATCAACTTCGAAGGCAACCAAGACATCACAGACAGAAAATTACGGGGATTTCTAAAAAACGTCAAACGCAAAAACCCATTGCGTTTCTTTAAGAAGTCAAAGTACACCGAAGCCCTTTTTGAGGAGGACAAAGCCAAGTTAATCCAGAAGTACAAAGAAAGTGGTTATCGAGATGCACGAATCATCAAAGACACTCTAAGAGTCTTGAGCGATGAATCCATTGCCCTAGATATAACCCTAGAGGAAGGAAAGAAATATTATTTTGGCGACATCCGTTTTATCGGGAACAGCGTTTACACCGACGAATTCTTGAAACAATACATGGCGTTAGGTAAAGGCGACACCTATAACGGAACCCTCTTGCAAGAGCGCATTGCTGACGATGGGGATCCAGATGCCGCAGATTTGACCAACTTATATCAAAATGAAGGTTATTTATTTTCTCAAATCAATCCAGTAGAGGTGGCAGTACGTCAAGATACCATCGATTTTGAGATCAGAATTAAAGAAAATAAATTGACCTATTTCGATCATGTGACCGTGGTGGGTAACGACAAGACCAATGACCACGTTATCTATCGTGAGCTCCGCACAAAACCAGGGCAAAAATACAGCAAGCGCAATGTCATCAGGACCATTCGAGAACTGGGTCAATTGGGTTACTTCGATGCAGAACAGCTCACCCCAAACTTCAAGAATCTTGACCCAAATAACGGGACGCTCGACCTGGAGTATTCTGTGATTGAAAAAGGATCGAGTCAAATCGAACTGCAAGGTGGATACGGCGGGGGTGGTTTCGTGGGAACACTCGGACTCTCCTTTAATAACTTTTCTCTGCGTAATCTGTTTAATAAGGAGGCTTGGCATCCTCTGCCTATGGGAGACGGTCAACGCTTCTCTCTGCGCGCACAGGCCAGTACCTTTTATTCAACCTACAGCCTATCGATTATGGAACCTTGGCTCGGCGGAGAGCGCCCGATCCAACTCAGCACCTCATTTTCTCATACGGTACAATATCTCTTTAACTTCCAAACCAGAGAACGCGATACGGATCGAAGATTTTTGATCACTGGTGGTTCTGTGGGTATTGCCAAGAGACTCAAGTGGCCCGACGATTATTTCCAGCTCTCACAATCTTTGAGTTTTCAGCATTTTGACTTGCGTAACTACAATACTGGATTGTTCACCTTTGGTGATGGATTTTCAAACAACTTAGCCTACACCATCGGGATTGGTCGTAACAGTACTTCCGCAAACCCAATTTATCCGCGTTATGGTTCAGATTTTAGTCTGAACGCGAAATTGTCCTTGCCTTATTCTGCCTTTAACGGAATTGATTACCAAGGGCTAGACCAGGAGCGCAGCGATCTACAAGATGTTTTGGCCAATGATCCATCCGATGGTGAAGCCGTAGATGCCCAAGAACGAATCTCAGAAATTGACCAGATTCGATTTAACTGGTTGGAGTACTATAAAGTTAAATTTCAAGCCACTTGGTTTTCCACGTTAGTTGGGGATCTGGTGCTGCGTCCAAAAGCGGAATTTGGATTTCTCGGGGCCTACAATAAATACCGCGGCATCCCGCCTTTTGAACGATTTTTCTTAGGGGGTGACGGACTGGGAGCCTTCAGTCTAGATGGGCGTGAGGTGGTGCAACTACGCGGTTATCCCAACCAATCCCTGAGCACCAATGACGGTAGTGCCATTTACAATAAGTTCTCCTTGGAATTAAGATATCCAATCACCTTAAAACAATTGGCCTCTATTTACGTTCTATCTTTTGTCGAGGGTGGAGCGGCCTATGACTCCTTTAGGAATTATAATCCGTTCGACATAAAACGTTCTGCAGGCGCAGGAATTCGTATATTTATGCCCGCCTTTGGTCTATTGGGGATTGATTTCGGCTACGGATTCGATCCTGTTTTGAACGGTGTTGGCAACAATGGTTGGGAAACTCATTTCATCATCGGTCAACAATTTTAAATCGTGGCACGATTATTTCAAGGCAATAACATAGAATTATGAACGCATTTAAGGTATTATTTTCGGTCTTGCTCATCGCGGCTAATCTTTCGGTAGCCCACGGCCAACGTGGTGCACGTATGGGTTATATCGATATGGAATACATTTTAGAAAATGTACCGGAGTATCAAGAGGCCAAAAACCAGCTCAGCTCAAAAGTCGATCGTTGGAAACGCGAATTGGAGAAAATGCTTCAAGAAATAGAGCAGCTCAAGCTCAATTTGAGCAATGAACGAATCCTGCTCACCAAAGAACTGATTGAAGAGCAAGAAGAAGAGATTAAGATCCTGGAAGACGAAATGATCGCCTATCAGCAAAATCGGTTTGGCCCGGGTGGCGACTTGGACGTACAGCGCCGTCAATTGGTGCAACCCATTCAGGATCAAGTCTTCAATCTTGTACAAGAATTGGCCGAAGCCAAGAAATATGATTTCATCTTTGACAAATCCGCTGATGTCGTCATGCTTTTTGCAGCTAAAAGAAATGATGTGTCGGACCAAGTGTTACGAAGCATCAATCGAGCAGCCAAACGCGAAGAAGCTCTGAGCAGAAAGCAGGGCAAGAAAATAGAACAGGAAGAGGCTTTGAGCATGGAAGAGAGCGCCGAACAAAGTGAGCGTGAAAAAGCCATTCAAGACAAAAAGAATCAGCGTGAAGCCATGATGGAAGAGCGCAGACGAAAACGCGATTCCATTCGCCTAGTCAAACAAGCAGAATTTGAGGCCAGAAGACAAGAACTTTTGGATCGTCGTCAACAGCGACTTGATTCAATCAATGGTGTCAATTCAAATCAAAATAGTGGTTCCAACGGATCGCAAACCCCTCCAAGTGGACCACCGGTCCCTCCAGGCGGTGGTGATGGCTCAGGAACGCAACGATAATTAAAACCAAAACAGAAATTTAATACCCAAACAAATGAAAAAACTCAATGTATTTTTAATCGCCGCCATGGTCCTTTTAGGCGCACAAACAACCGTTTTTGCTCAATCAAAGGTGGCCCACATCAATACCACTGAGCTAGTTTCCGTGATGCCAGAGATGAAAGCTGCTGAAGGACAATTGGAAAAACTTCAAAAAACTTACGATACTGAAATTAAAGCCATGTCAAAGGAGCTACAAGCAAAAATCACGCAATACGATGCTGAAGCGGCCAATAAAACCGAAGAAGAAAACAGAAAGCGCATCGAAGAAGTTCAAGGCATGCAAAACAACATTGGGGCTTATCGCCAACAAGCCTTGCAAGATCTTCAACAAAAAGAAGTTGATCTATTTCAGCCCATTTTAGAGAAAGCCCGTCAAGCCATTCAAAAAGTAGCTCGTGCTCAAGGCTTTCAATATGTGTTCGATGCCACGCAAGGTTCAGGAGTCATTCTAGCCGACGGTAAAGATCTTTTGGCTGATGTCAAAAAAGAACTCGGCATCTAGTTCTGAAAAGTGTGTGCTTTAAGGGTTGGCGGAATTGACCAAGTTACTTTTTAAGCACATATCGCTTAAAAAACTAAAGAAACTGCCCGCGTGTCGCGGGCAGTTTTTATTTTTATGACATGCAAAACAATAATGCGCCTATTGGCTTGTTCGATTCTGGTGTAGGTGGAACTTCCATCTGGCAAGAAATTGATGAATTATTGCCCCGTGAAAATACCATCTATTTAGCCGATAGCCGTAACGCCCCTTATGGGGAAAAACCCACTGAGGAGATCATCAAACTCAGCATTAAAAACACAGAATTATTGCTCGAGATGGGATGTAAAATCATCGTGGTGGCTTGCAATACCGCCACGACAAATGCCATTGATCTTTTACGTGCCAAATACGACATCCCCTTCATTGGGATTGAACCCGCGATAAAACCTGCCGCCCTCAAATCCAAGTCTGGAGTCGTTGGGGTACTGGCTACCAAAGGCACTTTGAACAGCAAATTATTTCATGAAACCGCAAATCAATACGGTGGCGAAACTAAACGCGTAGAAATCGTCGGTGATGGTTTAGTGCCGCTCATTGAAAAAGGGGTGTTCAAAGGACCTGAAATCGATCTGCTGTTGAAAAAATATTTACATCCCATGATCGAGGCCGGAGTAGACCACATTGTTTTGGGATGCAGCCATTACCCCTATTTAATTCCAGCCATCAAAAGCCATCTTCCCGAACACATTGAACTCATAGATTCCGGATACGCCGTTGCCCGTCAAACTAAGGCCATTTTAGAAAAAAATAGGCTTTTGTCAACCGCAGAACCCACTGACTCAAATGGCTATAAAATCTTCTGGACTAATGGTGATCCAAATCCATTGAGCCAATTGATTAAGATCAGATCAGCACTCGGATCAAAACCTGGAATTATTCCGACGATCTTAGAAAAGGAATTTTAGTCCTCCTCAAACCAGGAGGCATACATGTCATAACTTCGTGCGATCCGTTCTATCTCACCTTCCATGAGTTCTGGACTCACAGATTTAATGCATTTGGCGGGAACACCCGCGTAAATACTGCCGCTGGGCACTCGAGTATTTTTCGGCACTACTGCCCCTGCAGCAATAATGCTGTAAGGCTCTACAACACAATGGTCCATGACTATTGAACCCATTCCGATGAGAACATGATCCTGAATCTCGCAGCCATGAACAATGGCATTGTGTCCAATGGATACATGATCCCCTATTTCAGTGGATGCACTTTCATAAGTTCCATGAATAACAGCTCCGTCCTGAATGTTTACATGATTCCCAACCTTAATGCTGTTGACATCACCGC
>WTIY01000143.1:0-7696 GCA_011525065.1 Flavobacteriales bacterium | reverse complement strand
GCTCCGTCCTGAATGTTTACATGATTCCCAACCTTAATGCTGTTGACATCACCGCGAACGACGGCGTTAAACCAAACGCTGCACCCATCACCCATCAACACATCGCCGATAAGGGTGGCGTTATCCGCCATAAAGCAATCCTTTCCGTATTTAGGGGTCTTGCCACGTACCGATTTGATGAGCATGTTTCAGTTTTAAGAAGAGAGGATAACCTATTATCTTGGACGTAACATGCCGTTATAACGCATGTCTTGATCCCAAGAACTAAATCGGCCTCTTAAGAAATTGTATCCGATCGTAATTTGATGAAAGCCTCCAGACTCCAATCGCACTGAACCTGTTTGGTAGGAATAGGTATAGGCAAACATGAAATTCTTGTAGGTTGTTCCGATTACTGGCGTAATGTATTGGAGCTTTTGATTGCGCACTTGATTCCCGTCTAGATATTCAGCACCATCAAAACTTCTACGATAACTAAGTCCTGCATAAACACTACCAAATTCCATCGCCCTAAAGGCCTTAAAGTTTAAATCAACCCCTTGCTCTTGTGTACGCTCCTTGTACTGAAGCATGAAGGAAGGTTCAAAATAATAGAGGCCTCCTGAACCAGATATGCCATAGGCCATGGAGAGTATATAATTGCGTTGGTTATTGGATTCAAATTCTTCCGAATACAAACTTCGGTTGCGAAACAACAGATTCTTGACCGTGAAGTGCGCAGAGAAATCTAAGAAATTGTAAGACATCCCGGCATCGACATTAAAGTAACCCGTGGTCTGAATGATCCCTGCAATAATTGGGTCGTATTGACTGGGGTCAAAATTAGTTTCATCCAACTTGGATTCCATTAGACCAACACTCATCCCAAAAGACAATTGATTAATTTCAGATCGGTTGCGCGAAAACAAAAGGTGATGCGCATAAGTCAAATATCCTCCAACTTGAGAGTGATAACCATTGGCATCGTTAAATACGATCGCCCCAAGACCCGAGTTCTGACCGACGCGATTATGGTAACTCGCCGTTTGGATATTGGGTGCCTCAGTTTGATCGAACCACTGCTGGCGCGCGGTCATACGCAACTTACCATAGGAGGATGCACCGGCCATTGAAGGATGAAGCAAGTACAAGTTATCAGCAAAATAATCATGGTAAACCGGCAAACCGTCCTGTGCTTGTAAGGTCGCGCTGATGGCAACAATGAGACTGAATAAGGTGTTTCTTAATTTCATATGATAATGCAAATATCTATCTTTTTAATGTAAAATGTCCTGTAAAGGCCTTAGGAATATCTTCTTCGGTGTATTCGATTCTGAACCAATAGTCACTTGAGGGCAGTGGGTTGCCTTTATAGGTACCGTCCCACCCTGCTCCAGTTGGGCTCAGCTGCTTGAGCAGCTTGCCATAGCGATCAAAGATATAGATGCGTGCCGCTGGGTCGTAATCGGCCAGACCGATGATGTTCCAGGTGTCGTTAAAGCCATCGTTGTTCGGGGTGACAAAGCGTGGGTAGTCCACCACTCCGATGTCCACAGTGATCGAGCCGCAGCCCTCCACATTGGTGATGGTCACCTGGTGGGTGCCCGGAGTCACATTGTTAAACACACCACTGTCCTGAAGGTTACCCCCGTCCAAACTAAACTGATAGGTCCCCAGACCCGTAGCGGTGGCCTCTATGACATGCTCCCCAGCAAAGGCACCGTTGAGCAGACGCACATTGTACTCCAGTGGTGGTGAGGCTGGTGTTACAGTCACCGCCGTCTCCAAGGCACAGCCCGAGGCCAGCTCAGTGACCAGTACCGTGTAGGCCCCAGGAGCCAAAGCCACCAGTGATGGACCCACCTCATTGGGCAGGATCGTGCCGTTGAGCGACCATAAGAAGGTGAAGCCCTCGGCAGGAAGACCCGTCTCTAAAGTCGGTGGTGAGACCGCGCCAAACTCCTCCATAATGGCGTTGCCCTGAGCATCCACACAAATGCGGTACTCATCGGCTAGGGTCATCGGAGGTAGCTGCTCTACAGCAAGCAGCACTTCAGCCACATCATAACAGATCGGCTCGTCGTTTGGATCCAATAAATTACTCACCCGTGCATAAATCACCTGTGGGTTAGTGATGTTGGTATACACATCTGGCAGGTTACCCACACCAAGCTCAGCGTCAGAAAGCGTCTCGTGGAAGGTCAATACATAAACACTCGGGTCCTGATCCTGTAAGATCTGATCTACCAGTAGCTGCGCCTGAGCATCCAAGTCCGTAGGCAAGCCCGCATTAGGGATCAAAGTAAACTCTGCCAAGCCATCACTCGGAGCTATATTGTCACAGATCATGTAAGGATCAGGATCACCCGCAAAGGCGCCTTCCTTAACATACAACTCAAAACTCAAATCCACCTCTAAGGTAACCGGATCTTGCTGTGGCGGAGTGTAACACCCTGTATCCAAAGTAATCAGACCCGCGTAAACTGTTTCTGGACTCGTAGTACTGGCAAATAAAGTCGGATTGCCAATGGGATTGATCCCATTTTGGGCCTCAGTCAAAGTACGGAAGTACAACACCGCATAAATCGCTGGATCCAAGTCGCCCAAAATCAATGGATCATTCTGCGTCAGGTCAAAGACCCCAACACCATTATTGTCCACTGCGCAATAGTACAAGTCCTCAGGTAGGCCCTGAGCCTCCGGTAATGGGCTCACCACTAGCTCCAATTCCACAATACTGTAACAGCCTAAAGTGGCTGGAGGGATATCCTTAGTCACACGCGCATAAACCACCTGGCTAAACGGCGTGGTATTGGCATAAGGACTCGCTAGATCCGTGCCTGCAATGCCAGCCTCGGCATCCTCAAGAGTCTCGTAATACAGCACACTCACATTAGGCTCTCCCCCTATGATCTCAGCGTCCTTATCCGTTAGAATGAAAGTCGAGAGTCCGTCCTCAGGGTCAAAGTCAATCACCGGGTCACCCTGGCCATCACACACCACAAGTGGAGTCGGAGTCACTGGACTCGGATTAGGCAATACACGAAGTGTCAGTGAAGTCTCTGCTCCACAACCCCCAGAGGTCAAGACCGTCACGTAAATGTCCTGTGGATTGACCACATTCTGGTAATCTGTAGGATCCGCAATAGGTAGATCGTCAATCTGATCCTGTAAACTGGCATAGTAAACCACCGTATAGGTGGGATCACCACCAGTGATGATCGGATCATTTAAGGTTAAATTAAAGGTCGAGATCCCATCGTCAGGAAGACTGCCACCAACCTGATCGTCACACAAGACCATCTCAAAGGGACCTGCCGATAAATCAGCCGGCGGCTGAACCTCTAAATCAAAAGGCGTTACCCTACCACACCCCGTTACAAAGTTCTCCACGCGTACAAATACCTGTTGAACCGGAGTAGTAATGTTAGTATAAGCCCCAGGGTCGCTAATGGCGTTGACCCCTAAGTCCGCATCTGTCTGAGTGATGTGATAACTCACCAAGTAATCTGACAAGGGCTCATTGGCCCCTAAGGCCGCCAAGTTATTCTGAGTCAAATCAAAAACCTCAAAACCATCACCGTCAAAATCACAGGCCACAAGCGGATCCTGGAATGTTGCTAGATCAACCCCCAGTGGTAAAGACTCCACGCGAAGCTCTAAAGGAACCACACTAAAACAAGCGTTAACCCCAGGAGGAACATCGTTCTCCAAACGAGCATAAATAGTCTGCGTAAAAGGTACAATGTTCTCATAAGGACTCAGTAGCTGATCGGCAATATCGCCTATGTTGGCGTCAGCAAGAGTCTCGTAATAACGAATGCTCACATCAACCTGACCGCCCAAAAGCTCAGCGTCCTTGCTGGTTAAATCAAAATTATCATAAAAGCCGTTGTTATTGTCGTCACAAGCAATCAACGGATCAGGAAGATTAATTGTGGGGTTAGCCTCCACATTGATAAAAAAGCTCGTATTAGCAGGACAACCCTCAGGCCCAAAGACCGTAACAAAAATCTCCTGAATCGGACTCACCACGTTCTGATAAGCCTCAGGATTAGCTATTAGAGTACCATCGATCTCGTAGTAAGACACCGAATAAGTTGGGTCCCCTAAGGTCACCTCTAAGGTGTTTACAGTTAAATCAAAAGTAGACAACCCATCAAAGGGATCACTGCCGCCAATCTCATCATCACACAAATACAAGTCATTAGCAGAACCAATACCCGGTAAAGCACCTGTAACCAGTCCAAAGCTGGTGATACGGTAACAGCCCGTGTCCAAGCTCTCTAAACGAACCCATATAGTAGTGCCGCCAGCGCTAAAATAAGACGCAGGAGTAGCAATAAAAGGCGTACCCGACTGAGCATCAGCTAAGGACTCATGGTAAGTAATCGGTGCAAAATCAGCAGGATCCTGACTGCCTAACACAAATGGATTTTGCTGGGTTAAATCAAACTCAACCAAGCCATCACCATCATCATCACACTCAAACATCGGATCAATAAAACCATTGATAGGCGCATCTGGAAGCGCTACCACAATAAGCTCCAACTCAACAATACTAAAGCAGCCCAGTATCCCAGGAGGAACATCACGCTCCACACGAGCGTAAATCACCTGACCACCAGGAACCGTATTGACCCATGGACTGGTTAAGGCCCCTGTGCCTGACTCAGCCTGAGCCAAAGTCTCATAATAGGTCACACTAACATCTGGTTCGCCATCGATGATCTCTGCATCCTTGTCGGTCAGCACAAACGTGGCAAAACCGTCGTCAAAAGTGCCGCCGTCTAAATCATCATCACATACCTCCAATGGGGTCGGAGTAATCGGAGTCGGATTAGGCAGTACCGTTAAGGTCAAAGTCACCAGAGTGCGGCAGCCAAACTGACTCTCTAACCTTCCAATGATCGTCTGTGGGGTAATGATGTTCGCATAGGCCTCAGGGGTAGCGATCGGATTATCCGCCGCCTCATCAGCTGCAGTAGCGTACCAGGTCACCGTGATGGTACCATCACCACCTGTAGCCGTATCGTTGATCTGGGTTAAATCAAATATACTGATCTCATCAATGGTGCTGCCACTAGCCTCATCATCACATAAAAACAGCTCAAAAGGACCCAAGTCCTCTGGCAGGGGATCCACAATCAACTCTAAAGTCACAATATCATAACAGCCAGCCGTCCCGTTATTAGGAGACGTACTATTGGCATTACCCACCACTAAAATGTAAATGATCTGAGGATTACTCGTGTTCTGGTAAGCACCCGGGTTAGCAATGGATAAACTAAAATCAGGCGCCGTTAAGGCCAGATCACCCGCAGCAATGGCATCGCTCTCTTGCTCGTAGTAATAAATATCATACTCCAGTGGATCTAAACCACCCAAAACCTCAGGCTCAACAACCGTTAAATCAAAAACCGTAAATCCATCAGCTAGAGCATCATCACACTGACGCAATGGCTCCTCAGGCTCAGTGGCTGCTGGCAGATCGCGAACCTCAAGCAGTATCTCTATTACACTATAACAGCCCGTAGTGGTGTCCTCCACCCTGGCCCAAACACTGTCATTATAGGCATCGTCATTGGTATAAGGCAAACCTAAAGCCAGATCACCAGTCAAGGCATTAGCTTCTGTACCGTGATAGCTCACCACGTAGTCCGGATTACCCCCTGTAAGTTCTAAATCCAATAAGGCCAAGTCGAACTCAGTAAACCCATCGCTGTCTGGATCACAAATCACATAAGGCGCCGGTTGGGTAAGCTCTGGGTTGGGATGAACCGTAATAAAAAAGCTCGTATTAGCAGGACAACCATCAGCCCCAAAGACCGTAACAAAAATCTCCTGAATCGGACTCACCACGTTCTGATAAGCCTCAGGAGTAGCTATTGGAGTGTCGTCGATCTGATCCTGAGCGCTCGCGTAATAAGATACTGAGTAAGTTGGATTGCCAGCAATAAGGACCACTGTATTTTGAGTTAAATCAAAGGTCGACAGACCATCAAAAAGAGTACTGCCACCAATCTCATCATCACACAAGAATAAATCATCTGGCGTACCAATACTGGGAAACACCCCTGCCTCTAAATCAAAGGGCGTGATACGGTAACAGCCCGTGTCCAAGCTCTCTAAACGAACCCATATAGTAGTGCCGCCAGCGCTAAAATAAGACGCAGGAGTAGCAATAAAAGGCGTACCCGACTGAGCATCAGCTAAGGACTCATGGTAAGTAATCGGTGCAAAATCAGCAGGATCCTGACTGCCTAACACAAATGGATTTTGCTGGGTTAAATCAAACTCAACCAAGCCATCACCATCATCATCACACTCAAACATCGGATCAATAAAACCATTGATAGGCGCATCTGGAAGCGCTACCACAATAAGCTCCAACTCAACAATACTAAAGCAGCCCAGTATCCCAGGAGGAACATCACGCTCCACACGAGCGTAAATCACCTGACCACCAGGAACCGTATTGACCCATGGACTGGTTAAGGCCCCTGTGCCTGACTCAGCCTGAGCCAAAGTCTCATAATAGGTCACACTAACATCTGGTTCGCCATCGATGATCTCTGCATCCTTGTCGGTCAGCACAAACGTGGCAAAACCGTCGTCAAAAGTGCCGCCGTCTAAATCATCATCACATACCTCCAATGGGGTCGGAGTAATCGGAGTCGGATTAGGCAGTACCGTTAAGGTCAAAGTCACCAGAGTGCGGCAGCCAAACTGACTCTCTAACCTTCCAATGATCGTCTGTGGGGTAATGATGTTCGCATAGGCCTCAGGGGTAGCGATCGGATTATCCGCCGCCTCATCAGCTGCAGTAGCGTACCAGGTCACCGTGATGGTACCATCACCACCTGTAGCCGTATCGTTGATCTGGGTTAAATCAAATATACTGATCTCATCAATGGTGCTGCCACTAGCCTCATCATCACATAAAAACAGCTCAAAAGGACCCAAGTCCTCTGGCAGGGGATCCACAATCAACTCTAAAGTCACAATATCATAACAGCCAGCCGTCCCGTTATTAGGAGACGTACTATTGGCATTACCCACCACTAAAATGTAAATGATCTGAGGATTACTCGTGTTCTGGTAAGCACCCGGGTTAGCAATGGATAAACTAAAATCAGGCGCCGTTAAGGCCAGATCACCCGCAGCAATGGCATCGCTCTCTTGCTCGTAGTAATAAATATCATACTCCAGTGGATCTAAACCACCCAAAACCTCAGGCTCAACAACCGTTAAATCAAAAACCGTAAATCCATCAGCTAGAGCATCATCACACTGACGCAATGGCTCCTCAGGCTCAGTGGCTGCTGGCAGATCGCGAACCTCAAGCAGTATCTCTATTACACTATAACAGCCCGTAGTGGTGTCCTCCACCCTGGCCCAAACACTGTCATTATAGGCATCGTCATTGGTATAAGGCAAACCTAAAGCCAGATCACCAGTCAAGGCATTAGCTTCTGTACCGTGATAGCTCACCACGTAGTCCGGATTACCCCCTGTAAGTTCTAAATCCAATAAGGCCAAGTCGAACTCAGTAAACCCATCGCTGTCTGGATCACAAATCACATAAGGCGCCGGTTGGGTAAGCTCTGGGTTGGGATGAACCGTAATAAAAAAGCTCGTATTAGCAGGACAACCATCAGCCCCAAAGACCGTAACAAAAATCTCCTGAATCGGACTCACCACGTTCTGATAAGCC
>WTIY01000128.1 GCA_011525065.1 Flavobacteriales bacterium | reverse complement strand
AATTGGCGCTCATGTAAGCGAGCAAAGTGCCGTCATTGAGTCACGAGAGTTTCTTGAAACTCGTTTGAAGGCCCTTGAAGAACTTTATGCCAACAAAGAAATTCCTCGTCCAGCGCATTGGGGAGGTTATTTAATTCAGCCACATGAATATGAATTTTGGCAAGGACGTCCCAATCGATTGCACGATAGATTGCGCTATACACAGGTTGATGGCCAATGGAAAATTGAGCGTTTGGCGCCTTGAGCTGTAGTATATGAAAAGAACCATTTACTTCTTAAGACATGCTAAATCTTCTTGGGAAACCGGAATAGAAGATGAATTACGTCCTTTAAATAAAAGAGGTCAGAGCGATGCCTTTCTAATGGCCAATTATGCGTCTCAAGAATTAATGAAGCCGGATTTTATTGGAATTAGTTCTGCTCAAAGGACTAAAGAAACGGCAGGATTTTTCATTAAAGCGTTTAACATGGGTAATTTAGCTACTGACATCAGCGAGGCGTTGTATGATTTTTCGGGAGAAAGCGTGTTGAGATACCTCAAGGGACTTGATGATTCAAAATCAAAAGTCATGTTGGTAGGACACAATCATGCGTTTACCGCTCTGGTGAATATGTTGGGAGACAAACCCATTGATCATCTACCTACATGCGGTTTAACGGTTATCGATTTTCAATGCGACAGTTGGCGCAGTATAAAAAAGGGGCACACGGTGGCTGTTGTTGTTCCACGTGATTTTAAATGAGGATGACAGAATTAAAAAAAACATATGATCGGTTTGTCAATCGTGATTTGAGCTGGCTGCAATTTAACGCCAGAGTATTGCAGGAGGCAAAAGATCCATCGGTTCCCCTGATTGAACGGCTTAGATTCTTAGGAATTTTTTCGAACAATTTGGATGAGTTTTTCAAAATTCGTTACGCCACGATTAAACGAATCGTAGAGGCGGGAAAACAGGGGCGCAGTGAATTAGGGGGTATGGCTGCTAAAGATTTGCAGGAAGAAATCACCCAAACAGTCATCGCTCAACAGCAACTGAGTTTGGACATTTTAGGAGGGATTCAAAAGGAACTGTCAAAAGAGGGAATTCATGTCATCAATGAGCATGAAATAACAGATGAACAAAGTCTTTTTATCACAGATTATTTTCTGAGAGAAGTTTCACCGGCACTGGTGACCATCATATTATCAGATTCCGAGGCCTTTCCAGCCTTGAAGGACAGCGCGGCCTATCTGGCTGTAAGAATGGTACTGGGGACGTCTAAGGACGAGACTAAAGAGATAAACTACGCTTTGATTGAAATTCCAAGAGTGATCAATCGATTTGTCGAATTGCCCGAAGAAAATGGCCAGAAATACCTTATTCTTTTGGATGATTTAATTCGCCATTGCATGAGCATCATTTTCAGTATTTTCTCATATCAAGACATATCGGCTTACATGATTAAAATCACCCGTGATGCCGAACTAGACATTGATTCAGATTTGAGCCGCAGTTTTTTGGATAAAATATCTAAGAGTGTAGCGCGAAGGAGTTCTGGTGATCCTGTTCGCTTTGTATATGACCGAACAATCGACCCCGAAATGCTTCAGTTTTTAATGAATAAAATGAACATTGAATCCACCGACAGTGTGATTCCTGGTGGCCGTTATCACAACAGACGTGACTACATGAAATTTCCCAGCCTTGGCCGTCAAGATTTACTGTATGAGGCGAAAACACCGCTACTGATTAAGGGTTTAAATTTCGAAGGCAGTTTGTTGGCAAAAATTGCGAAAAAGGATTATTTATTACACGCCCCGTATCAAAGCTTCAGGTATGTGGTAAAGTTTTTGCGTGAGGCCGCGTTGGATCCCCAAGTTCAATCGATCAAAATCACCATTTATCGCTTGGCTGAAATATCGCATATAGCAAGTGCTTTGATCAATGCTGCTAAAAATGGTAAGGATGTCGTGGTTCAAATTGAATTGCGGGCTCGATTTGATGAAGTGGCAAACATCCATTACGCTGAGCAAATGCAAGAGGAAGGTGTGCGGATGATTTTTGGGGTTAAAGGGCTAAAGGTCCATTGTAAGGCCTGTCTTATCGAGCGAATGGAATCTGGTAAAATCAAGCGATATTCCTTTTTGAGCACGGGTAATTTTAATGAAACTACGGCGCGCATCTATACCGATTACACCCTTTTTACGGCCCATGAGGGCATCGCCAAAGACATCAATAAGGTGTTTAACTTTTTTGACGTGAACTATCGGGTAAAGTCTTATAAGCATTTAGTGGTCTCTCCTCACTATACCAGGAAGGCATGGGAAACTTTGATCGACCGTGAGATCAAGAATAAACAGCAAGGGAAATCAGCGGGTATTCAATTGAAACTGAATTCTCTGAGCGACTACCGTATGATTGATAAGCTTTATGAAGCCAGTAAAAATGAAGTTCCAGTAAAAATAGTAGTACGTGGAATATGCTGTTTGATTCCAGGAATTAAAGGTCTTAGTGAGCATATTGAGGTTATCAG
This sequence comes from Flavobacteriales bacterium, assembly GCA_011525065.1. Lineage (GTDB taxonomy): Bacteria > Bacteroidota > Bacteroidia > Flavobacteriales > Flavobacteriaceae > BACL21. The sequence goes on along the minus strand of WTIY01000128.1, from coordinate 1,215 downwards.
TGTGGTCGATAAATTTTTGGAGCACAGCAGACTCTACATTTTTAATAACAACAATGATCCGCAATATTTCATTTCCTCGGCAGACATAATGGGTCGTAATTTAGACACCCGTGTGGAGATCAGCTGTCCGATATACGATTCAGAAATTCAACAAGAGTTGCAAGATACATTTGACATCAGTTGGCAAGATAATGTCAAAGCACGATTAATTTCTGAAAAGCAGGACAATGCCTATGTTAGGGAAGGAGGGCCGAGCATCCGTTCTCAATTTGCGACATACGAATACTATCAGAAAAAATTGGCGGGAGAATGATGATTATGGAAAAATACGGAGGCATCGATATTGGTTCGAATGCCATTCGTTTGTTGATTGCTACGGCCACTCAGTTAGACGACAAGCCGGTTCGTTTTAAAAAGACTTCTCTTGTGAGAGTACCCATAAGACTTGGGGCTGACGTTTTTTTGAATGGTTCAATTTCAGAACTAAACATTAAGCGAATGATCGATGCCATGGACGCTTATCGTTTGCTCTTGAAGAACCATAAGGTCATTCGCTATCGTGCCTGCGCCACTTCCGCAATGCGGGAGGCGAGTAATGGGCTAGAAGTTGTAGAGCGCATCAAGCAGGCCACAGGAATCCAAATTGAAATTATCGACGGTGAAATAGAAGCAGACATTATCGCTGCCACTGACTTTGGTAATTTTATAAGTACAGAAAAGAGCTTTTTGTACGTTGATGTGGGTGGTGGTAGTACCGAATTTACCCTTTACAGCCAAGGACGTGTCATCGACTCGAAATCTTTTAAATTGGGGACCGTACGGATTTTAAACGATATGGTTCGCGAGTCCATCTGGGATGAGGTGAAGGCTTGGATTACTCAAGTAACAGCGAACCACGATAAAATCAATGTGATCGGTTCTGGAGGAAACATCAATAGCATCTATACCAAGAGTGGTAAAAAAATCGGAAAACCCTTGAGTTATTTTTTCCTAGTCAATTATTTTGAGTTGTTAAAATCAATGACGTATCACGAACGTATTTATGAGCTCGAGATGAATCCTGATCGTGCCGATGTGATCATTCCTGCCACTAAAATTTACTTATCTGCCATGAAATGGAGCCGCGCGAAAAACATGTATGTTCCCAAGATTGGATTGGCCGATGGAATGGTTAAACGCATGTTTCAAGACCCTGAACAAGGGCATGACTTAAGT
>WTIY01000142.1 GCA_011525065.1 Flavobacteriales bacterium | reverse complement strand
AATTAAAGCTAATGAATTTAGGGCATCCACGGGATCTTTGAATCAAATAAAATTATCCATGAGCCTTTAGGGTGTTATCACGCGCTTGATTCTTTTGGACAAACCTGTAAGCAGTTCGTAAGAGATTGTGCCTGCCGCTTCAGCAAGAGATTGCGCGCCGTGATCAGCATCGAAAATAATGGCTAAATCACCGTAACGACAGTCAATTTCTGTAACATCAACCATAATCATGTCCATACAAACATTGCCTACAATGGGTGCTTTTTGTCCATTAATCCAAACGAAACCAGCTTTTTGTCCATAGATTCTCGGAAGCCCATCGGCATGCCCTAAGGGTAGGGTGGCGATGATGCTGGGGTGTTGACAGACATAAGCCCGGTTATAACCCACGCTCTCGCCTTTTTGTAAATGATGTAATTGGACAATGGGTGCTTTGAGCGTTGCCACGGGTCTCAGCAGAAGGTCTTTTTCAGGGGCATTGCCGTAACCATAAAGCCCAATCCCACAGCGCACCATATCGTGCTGCCCTTCAGGATAATTTAAGACCCCAGAGGTGTTGAGTAAATGTCGCCAGGGCTTACTCGCTGGCACTTCTGACTTGGCCGATCCCTTTTCGCGTAGGTTCATTTTTTGAACCAATGCAGTGTAAAAATCATCATATCGCTGCATTTGCTCACAAGTGTAAGCGGCTTCTTCTCGGTCGTCACTGGCGGCCAAATGAGAAAAGACAGAAAGCAATTCTATCGAATCAGTGTTTGAGAATATTTCGGCCAAATGGTCAACATCTCGATGGGTGACCCCAAGACGGTTGAGTCCTGAGTTGAACTTGAGGTGGGTGGGGTATCTTTTGATGTTATTTGACGCAAGGTAAGCTGTCCATTCTCGAAGCAAGTCTAAGCTGTAAATGCTGGGCTCTAAATTATGGGCTACAATAATGTCAAAATGAACAGGCATTGGGTGCAGCAGCAGAATGGGTTTTTTGGTTCCTGTTGATCGAATCTGGGCGCCCTCTTGGGCATAGGCCACGCCGTAATAGTCCACGCCCAGCTCGTCGAGCTTATGAATGATGGGATCAGGATCATGCCCGTAAGCCTGAGCTTTAACCACGGCCAAAAATTTGGTGGTCGCCTCCAGTTTTAAACGTAGAGCCCGATAGTTGTGGGCCAACGCACTCAAATTAATTTCTAAAACAGTTTGGTCTGCCATAATTTACTTTGGTCTGTGCAGCGTTTGCCTATCTGCATTCAATCCGATGTCGTGCTCTCCTGGTCTTCATTTGACGTCGAGGCATTGCGCCCATGATTCATGGCGGCGACAAAGGCGGATCGACTCAGGGCCTGATATTCTTTAGCTTCACCCAAGAGAACCAAATCATTATTGGGGTTTAGGCGGTAGCTGTATTGCGCCAAACGCCCGGTCCTGCTGCAAATAGCATGAACTTTTGTAACGTATTCTGCCGTGGCCATCAGCTCTGGCATGCTACCAAAGGGAACTCCCTTGTAGTCCATATCCAACCCAGCGACAATCACGCGGATGCCACGGTTGGCCAATTCATTGCACACACCTACTAGGCCTGAGTCAAAAAATTGGGCTTCATCAATCCCGACAACCTCGAATTTTGCGGCTTGCTTTAAGAGGTCTTTAGTGTTGGCTACAGCTTTGGCTTTAAAGGCGTTGCTGTCATGAGACACTACCTTGTCTTGGGCATATCGTTGATCCAGTTCTGGCTTAAAAACACCAACCTTTTGTTGGGCCAATTCAGCCCGTTTTAAGCGACGTATGAGTTCTTCAGTTTTTCCAGAAAACATGGAGCCACATATGACCTCAATCCATCCAAAGGCATTGTCGTTATTGGGCGCTTGTTCCAGAAACATAAGGGTGCATTTAGAATAAAATGGATTTGTTTGACGTTTCGTATAAGGATGCGTAAATTTAACAAAACAAAACAGAGTGGGAGCCCATAAATCAAAAAGAATAAGCCAAGACCTCGGGGCTCAATTGCGTGCCCTGGCTCAGGAAATTTTAGGCCATGAGGGGGCTCCAGAGGAATTAAAAGCGCTCAGGGATAAATCAAGAGCCCTCTATGAAGCATTGGTCGTGGCTTCCCACCAAGCTTCCTCTGAAAAAGAAGAGGTCACACCTATTTTTGAGCCATCCACCGAGAAGATCAAGGACCTTGTGGCCCAAATGGCTCCAGAAACTCAGCAGATGGACCAGTTGCTGGAACAACTCACAGAAGGAAGTGCTGCAGAACAAGAAGCCATGAGTCATTATCAACAGACCGTAGAGTTCGAACCAATAGCTCAAACCGAGCGCCCTAATACAGGCGGTGAAGGCCTCACTGCCAAAAGCGAAAAACCCAAATCACTAAACGATCAATTAGGACGTCTGAGCATTGGACTGAATGACCGAGCCGCGTTTATCAAGCATTTATTTTTAGGGGACTCTAGCGCGTTTGAAGCTGTTTTGACTCAGATTGACCTGTGTGAAAGCACGAGCCAAGCCCACCGGTTTCTAGAAGAATCCATCATGTCGAAATACAACAATTGGGAGGGTAAAGAGGCCATCGCCGAGCGTTTCATTCATTTGATTGAGCAGCGGTTTAAGTCCTAAAAAAAACAAGCATGAGCGGTATATTATATTTGGTCCCCACGCCCATAGGAAATCTTAAAGACATGACTTTTCGTGCCGTTGAGGTGCTTAAGTCAGTGGATTTAATTTTGGCCGAGGACACCCGAACTAGCGCCAAATTGTGTCAGCATTATGACATCGGAACCTCAATGAAGAGTCATCACATGCACAACGAGCACAGTAGGGTCCAAGGTGTCGTTGATCAATTGATCTCAGGCCTAAGCGTAGCGGTTATCAGTGATGCCGGAACACCAGCCATTAGCGACCCCGGTTTTTTGTTGGTTCGTGAAGCTGTAAGACAAGGGATCCAAGTGGATTGCCTGCCGGGAGCCACAGCCTTTGTTCCGGCCTTGGTCAGCAGTGGGTTGTCATGTGACCGCTTTCTGTTTGAGGGTTTTTTGCCGGTCAAAAAAGGAAGACAGACCAGACTTAAAGAACTCAGTCAAGAAACCCGAACCATGGTCTTTTACGAATCCCCTCATAAATTGCTAAAAACGCTTCAAGATTTTTGTACTGTATTTGGATCTGAGCGCCCCATATCCGTGTCGCGTGAATTGAGTAAGTTACATCAAGAGACTTTGCGTGGTAGTGCCGCTCAGATGCTCGAACATTTTCAAAATCAAGCGCCTCGAGGAGAGTTTGTTATTGTGTTGAGCGGAATGGATAAAAAATCAATTAAAGCCAAAATCACTCAAAGCGGGCCGAATGATTAAAAAAAGCTGGCAGTACAAACCAGAGCCTGACCCAGCGGTGACCGCCCGCCTGATACAGGAATTAAAGATTCCATTTGCTGTGGCGCAGTTACTGGTTCAGAGAGGCATAACCAATTATCAATTGGCCAAAGATTTTTTTCGACCTGACTGGACTCATTTACACGATCCTTTTTTGATGAGGGATATGGACGTGGCCGTGGCGAGAATTCAAAAGGCAATAGTCGATAAAGAATCCATAATGATTTTCGGAGATTACGATGTGGACGGCACCACGTCTGTGGCTTTGATGACGGATTATTTAAGTCAATTTCAATCCGAGTTGACCCCTTACATTCCTGATCGATACGAAGAAGGGTATGGCATTTCAAAACGCGGCATTGATGTGGCAGTAGAGAAGGGAATC
>WTIY01000176.1 GCA_011525065.1 Flavobacteriales bacterium | reverse complement strand
GGATAATACTTATTTAGAAAATTCATAAATCTAGATTCTTATCCTGAAGATAGGAATTTTCGATCAATTCTATCGCGGTCATGGGTGTAAATCATTAATTTCAACATCTGTCCCATTGGGTGTTGACCCGTTTTATTATTAGGGGCCCAGGGGCTAATCGGGTCTCAATACCCTGAGCTACCACTCAATACTTGATTCATGTGTTGTTACGGCATGGCCGCTGATCAATACGCGTTCTCCCTGGTCTTGACAGCGAAGTTCACCACCTCTTGCAGAGCACTGCCGAGCGGTTAAACTTTGTTTATTTAATCGTTTTGCCCAATACGGGACGAGGGTGCAATGAGCCGATCCAGTAACAGGATCTTCCAGTATGGTGGCTTGAGGGGTAAAAAATCGGGAGACAAAATCATGAGACACTCCAGGGGCCGAAACAATAACTCCACCGGTACCCAAATTAATTTGATCGAATATTTCTCTATTGATGGCCAACGATTCTACATCTTCTTGTCGGTGGTAGATTAATAGATAATCTCGTGCTTTATATACCTCGAGTGGTTGATGGCTCAAAGCTTTTACAATAGTCTCTGGCAAATCAGCTGACTCCCCAGGTCTTGATGGAAAATCAAGGACGTACTTCTCTTGCTCAAAACGCACGGATAGCGCTCCGCTTTTTGAATAAAACTTAACGATTGACGCTCCATAACCCAAATGGGTTTTAATACAATGGGCTGCAGCTAGGGTGGCGTGCCCACACAGATCAATCTCAAGATCTGGGGTGAACCATCTAAGAGTAAAGCCATCTCTTTCAGGAACGAAAAAAGCCGTCTCAGCCAGACCCATTTCTTTGGCGATGGCCTGCATATGATCCGGCTCTAACCACCTCTCTAAAGGAATCACACAGGCGGGATTACCGCCTGTGTGATCTTCAGAAAAACCATTTATGGTATAGCACTTTGCGCTATTCAAAGAGGAGTTATTGTTTTATGATTCGCTTTGACACAGCGAGTTTCCCCTGCATGAATTTCAAGAAATATACCCCAGATGGTAAATTCGATAAATCAAAATCCATTTGATTTTGTCCATGAATTTCACGCTCATCAATAAGCACCCCTGTAGTTGAGTATAAGCTAACACGGTCGAATTGAGCCTTTTCAAATTGAATGCTCACTCTAGATCTTGTAGGGTTTGGATAAAGATCAATACCGCTATTCATGGTCAAAATTTTGGCCTGAGTCGCCAGAGATTGTGAACGATCAGTTGGCTCAGTCAAAGGTGCTGCGTCACCAGTAATGATGACCTCATCAAACCAAATTTGATCGTTGTTTTGATTGGCGCTATTACGCACTCTAAAACGACTGTTAGAAGCAAAATTAAAAGAGGCATCTAAGACGATCTCAACAGGAAAACACACCCCATTTGCAAAATCTGTTCCTCGAACATATTGGCCTACAGGTTGATAGCTACTGCCGTCGAAGTATTCCACAAAGAAATCATCTCCATTATCCATGCCCGAGGCATAAACCTGCATGTTAAAGATTACCTCAGTATTGCCGCTCAAATCAATGGCGGGTGAGGTAGCTACTGATGAGGACTGCCCATTTCTCAGTCTAATGGATTGGTTTCCTTCACACGAATTTGATGTAGATTGCAACTGACAGAGTCGACCACCATCAATCCATCCTTGAAATCCTGTTTCAAAATAATAAGCCGCAATCTCACCACCTCCAGTGTTGCCTTCAAGTGTTGTAAAGGAGGTTGAGCCTGGATCAGACTCGTTGCCTGCTGCGTCTTGGGCAGTGACCGAGACTAAATAGCTTGTAAGCGGATTGAGACCCACAAGGTTGTATGAGGTGCCAGAAACATTGGCAACGAACACACCGTCAACAGCGATATTGTATCCCGTCACCCCGACATTATCGGTTGAAGCATTCCAGCTTATCGTGGCGCCACCTGAAGTAATGTTACTCGCGGTAACCCCAGTTGGAACCGTAGGTGCCTCGTTATCCACTTGTAAGGTGGTGAACAACACTGTGACACGAGTGGAAATATTTCCCGCGGCATCGGTGGCTTCCACACCAGCTTGATATTGAGTATCCGGAGTGAGCCCAGAGAAATCAAAGGACAAGGTCTGTGTTGTCGAAACAAAATCTCCATTGAGATAAACATTATATCCCGTCACCCCGACATTATCAGTTGAAGGATCCCAGGATAATGTTGCACTGGTTTCGGTAATGTCGCTAACCGCCACATTTCCTGGTGCCGTAGGTGCCTGTTCATCTGGACCAGTGTTTGTGGAAATCTGGAATTTACCAACCACCCCGCGACGTGAATTCTTGTAGTATTCTGTAATGTACCAGAAAGAGGTGTCGTCTGAGGGATCAACATCAATTTTACTGTAGTCCCCATAACGAGTCCCGGGTATTTTGTTGTTCCCCTCGGAAATCAATTCTTCTGCACCAGTCATAGCGCCCAGAGGATCGCCCGCCATACGACCAGTAAAATAAGAACTGACATAAGTTCTGGAATTACTGTACTGACTCGACATTCCGCTATAACCCATGCCGATATTGCCTTGGCCATCCATGGCCAAACTTGCGTTCCATGCATGCTTGTTATCGGCAGCGGTATACGTACCCTCTTGATACAAAGTCCAAGGCTGGTTGTCGCCAGATTGGCGGAATTCATACCAACGGATACCCGCTTGTTCGCCTGAAGACGGCTCAGTATCGACCACAAAATTGAATAAGGCCGAATTGTGGGTGCTGAATTTTCTAAATTGAGCCTGATTCATGATGGTAGCTTGAAGGGCATCAATGTTAACCTTTCTACCGCGTCCAGGCTGCTGTAAATTAGCAAATGATCCATTGTCGAACACACCAATAAAAGATGAGACAGGGAATTCTACAGGTCCCGAAACCGAGCCACTTCCTCCCCAATTTGGATCAATGGTCCAAAACTTCAGATGATCATAACTCACTCCTGACCATGCATCATCTTGCATATACACCACCGTCGCACCACCTGTGGCAGGCAAATTACCGTCCGTAACACTGAACACTTGTGGGCTGTAAAAACCAAAAGTACTGATGCCTGGTAAATTAAATGCCCGAACTTGAGCAGAAGGATTTCCATTTAAAAGTGCCGTGCGTTCAAGAACCCAAACCTTATTACTGGATGTGGTATTGTCCGTCAAGTAATATCCATCACTCCAAACTGATAATTTCTGGTAGTCAGATATGGTTGAGATCTCATAAACATTCCATCCGCTGGTCAGTGGATTAGATCCATCTGAAATGGCAATTTGCGCCCCATTGCCTAAGAATGAAAGAATCCACCTATCGGCAGCATTATCGTAGGAGACGGTTAAATCACAGCATCCTCCATTCGGAAAAATTGCCGGTGAAGGCGAAGTTTGCGGTAAGAGCTGATTCCCCTCCTTGTCGTAAATCGTGAAACCCGTATTGTAAACCACAAAAACATGATTCGGTCCGATGGCCAAAGATGGATCTGTAGGTTGGGAACTGGAGGTGTACGCGTCAAAAACCAAACTTGGCGGGGTCATACGCACACTTTGTTCGGCCTCGTGCCGATTTTCAACTAAGGGGTCGTTTTGCTCCGCTTTGGGTTCAACATTCAAATACTGAGCGATGGAACGTTTGTCCTGGGCTTCGGTATTGACATCCACTGCTGGGGTAAGCTCACTCATTCTTGAGGCCAATGAAGGCACAAACTCCATAGAGCTGACGGTTCCAGTATAGGTC
>WTIY01000162.1 GCA_011525065.1 Flavobacteriales bacterium | reverse complement strand
CCTCATTTTTAATGACATATTCTATAACCATGCCCTGATGTTGGTCTGGAGAAAATTGAAACCGGCTTACTTGTAGCCCCAGCTTATTGGTGGGATAATTAAATGAGTTGCCGTAAGGAAAATTGACAAAGGAGGCGTCACTCAGCGTCTCAATCGTGTCACCAAGGCGAATACGGGCCCCAAATCCGTCCATAAGTTTGATTGGATGGTTCCAAATTCCGCCCATCTCATCTTTGACATGCCATCCAATTTCAGGGAATCCACCGTCTTGACTGCCTATGGCATACACACGATCTCCGGCTGTGATATAAGCGGTGTGTTTAAAGGCGTCCTGTCCCTGAATACCCTCGAACTTATACAAGGAGTTATTCTTACTTGTTTCCGTGCAAGCGATGGCAAATAAAATGGAAATAGAACAAATAAAATATCGCATTTGGCGGTTGTTGTATGCAACAAAAATAATATTTAAGCCTTAAATACTTCTGGAGAAAAGAGGAGTGTACGACGTTTCAAAATACGGCGTTAAGCTTAGAAAGCTAGATTAAAAAACCCTAAAGGCGATTAAAAAACCCGTACAATATTGAATCCAAAAGAAACTTCACCCTTGGACCAATCGCCTGTAGTCTCTGTCAAGAAACTGCTGTCGTTACTTGCCCTAGAGTTCGTGAACAACAATTGAAATACATGCCCCCCAGTTTCAATATCAACCCCGACGGTGAGTGGGTTATGGTACAAGGAATTTTTATCCTTACTAAAATTATAGGCGTAATCTACATTAAAACTAAACCTTTTGGACAGCTTATAACGCCCACCTGTTCCCAAAAGAAATTGATTGTAGGTCTGTGTTTGGGTAAAATTTAAGTCCACAAGATTATGCCGCACATAAATTGGGGCGATTTGGAGCGATAAGTTCTCGTCAAATCGTCTTGAGCTAAGCACTTGAAACGAGTAGGAATATCGATCAGCGGGTTTTAGTCCTGGATAGACGCTTTTTTGTATTTGAGTATTGATGTCCACACTACCATAAAGAGAGATGTTCAAAGGTCGTTCTTGGGATTGCTCGTACAACCTATATTTTAGTGTGCCGGAATATGTTTTTTCATAGCTGTCTCTACTGATCCCCAATTGAAGATCGGACATTAGGCCATACAACAACTGGATTTTAGTGTTGGCTTGATCTAATCCAAAAAAATCGCTAATGCCATTTTGAAAATCGCCAAAACGATGCGCCACTACCAAATATAAGTCTCCTTTATCGACCACTTTGGTCGATTGTAAGTTGCCAATTTGAAGTGCCTTAAAAGCGGGCAATTCAAATAGTTGTGGCCCTTGACTCAGATTATCTAACTCCTGGAATAAATCGTCTTCTTGGCCCAAGCACAAAAATGGCATGGCAACCATCATCAGCATTAAGAGTGAATTTTTTACGGGATTATGCATTGGCTAAGTTTTATTTCCATTAATAATTCATCAAAACCAACCATTTTGCCCTTGATGGTTAAGCGTTGATTTTTAGTGATTGTTTTGAGTATGGTCTTATCGTCAAATTGACAATAAATGGTGCCGTTAATTAAAATTCCATCGTCTGTAACCTCACTCACCTCGCCAGTTAGCTCAACGACTTTATTGACCCAAAAGGCGAGGTCGTCTGTGACTAAATAACTAAATTCTTGTGCTTGCCCCATAAATTCGGGGTTGGCATCTGCAGGTTTTGTAGGTGCAGAAAAAAGATAACCGTAGGTGCTAAAACCCACCATGGTTATTAGAACCACTCCCACGACCATCAATAAGACCCTACTTTTGTTCAACGAGTTGATAATTGAGGTTAATATGAACCATATCGGCAATTTTTTCCTGCACAATCACTGGAATTTTGATGTTGAAATCTTCAGGGTTTACTGCAAACATCCCCGTCAAGGACAAGCCACTTTGGTCTTGAGTTATGCTAACAGTTGTCTGGATTTTTTTCTCAACTCCCTTAATGGTCAGCATACCACTTAAAGGGATGGGTTCATTTGACTTTAGATCATCCAAAGAAAAATTGTCAAGCTTCCCTTTAAACGTTGCCTTGGGATACTGGTTACTCTCCATGTAGTTTTCGTTGAAGTGCTCCTGCATTAGAGCGTTTTTGAATTGAAACCCAGCCATGAAGACTTGTGATACAATGACTCCGCTGCTTAAATCCATTATAGCGGTAGTACTTTCATTAATGGCCTCAATGGGCTCAAAGGCTTTCTCTGAGGCCTCAAATTCGGTGATCCCAGATCGCGTAAAGTATTTCTGTCCATTTGCGGGCAGTGACAATAAAGCAAAAACAATGAAAATTATTCTGAGGGCCATAATTAGTTTTCTAGATATCCATCTGCCCGCCACTGATCGAAAAGCGCCCGTGTAGAAACTGGCATGAGTCCTGAACTTGGCATAGGGTTAGCGGGATCGTTGATGCGCTGGATTAATGAGCCGTTTTCTGCCGAATTTCTCACATCAATATAGGTTTCTAACAAAAGTCCAGCCTCCGGATTACTGCCGCCGTGACAGCTAATGCATCTTGAAGCTATGACCGGGCGAATGTCTCTTTGATAATTAATTGGCCCAGATGGAACTTGTTGTTGTTCAGCAATGGGGATGTATCCCTGAGAACAGGAGCTCATTGCGATGAGAATAAGGCTAAGTAGGGTTAAATTTTTCATAATCCTGAGCTATTGTTAATCGCCACCATCATTATCGTCATCGTCACCACCACCCAAATTAGGCAATTGAAGGGTGGCACACCAGTCTCGAATGGCCTGTCGATCAGCATCCGTAATTTGACTGTGATCAAAACTTGTCGCATCTAAAAAGGGCGGGGGCATCACCAATTCATCCAGCGGATAATTTTGAAAATGAGTGGTGCACTGGGGCCGATGACATGACACACATTGATTATCAGGAAAGCTTGTGGTTTTGGGCTGACCCCACTCTTGTCCTATGACCACATAAGGCTCAAATCCGGTTAAGGGTAAAAGCAACTGTGTTGGATCATCAGGCATTGTGATTTGATCCACAGCGGGTGAATGTAAAATCGCACTGGCCATATGACAATTTACACAATTTATTTCAACGGCTAACTGTGATGGGGATCCCCATACGTTATTGTAATTTGCGTCGCTAGGTTGGGGAATGGGGGTATTGGCAACATCAAAATCATCGATTTCAAAAAAACAGGTTTCTCCAGTTGAGATCTTGGTTCCGATTACGCCTAAACCTGGGCCCCTAAAAAATGTAATAAAGACGACATCTTCGTTCTCCGAGCCATCGGCATTGATTCCGGAATAACGCCCCATTCTATTTCCTGAATCACAGGGGGCATTAAATGCGAAAGGATGATCACAATCATTGGGATTCGAACTTTCTTGAGTTATGGGAACTCCGTTTTTTGTCATTGGGATTTCAATGGCATCCTCGTATTTAAATTCTGGCAATTTGCCTAAGACTGCTTCACATTCATAAGCGTAGTCCAGTGCTGTTCTGTTGGGAACATAGCCAGATGTAATATCGTGAGGCGTCGGGCTGCATTGACATAAACCTAAGACTACAACAATGAGGGGAAGAATGTTTTTCATGGCGGATGTTTTTCACAACGAACCCTGCATATTTGTTGTTGTGTCGCAGCCTAAGATTTTAAAAAGCTCAGGGGATCTAATGAGTCAATTTTTATAAAATATAGGCCTTGATTGAGTCCTGATAAATCAAGAGTTGTGTTTTGATTTTCGAGCTTTCCGTGCATTATTGTTTTTCCGGTGAGATCAAGAAT